>JAUIJR010000429.1 GCA_030431075.1 Polyangia bacterium
GGTCCCCACCATGGTGCGCATCATGGTGGGGACCCTGGTCGAGGTGGGCCTGGGGAAGTTGGGGGAGGGGGCGATCGGCGAGGCACTCGTCGCGGCGGATCGCACAAAAGCCGGAACGACGGCTCCCGCCTGCGGATTGACCCTCGAAGAGGTCAAATGGCCGCAGCGGTGGCCGCCGGTCTCGGGGTGACGTCGGCTGGACGATCCGGTCGAGCCGGGAGGCGACGTCGGATCAGGCAGCGACGTGGGCGTCGGACTCGCGACGGCCGCCGGCGCGCTTGGGATCCTTACGGCGATCTCCACCCTTGCGGCGAAGGTCGAAGCCGTATCCACGGTTGCCGAAGATGGCGGCGGCCGCGAAGAGGATCATGAAGATGATGGTGGTGGTGAGGGCAACTTGGCTGAGGGTCATGGTTTCTTTCTCTCTCTGGGCCCGGCTCGGTGGCCTGGGCGCCGGTTGGGGGCACGCGTGAGGTGCGGCCGACGTTCGCGCACCTAACTTGCGAGACGCGTGCCATACATGTAGGTACTTGTAAGTATACGTGATCATTAGAAGTGCGCAAATAACGCTGTTCACCTACATCGCCTACACGCAACTACACTAGCCAGATCCGGGCCGGCGCGAAAACGCCAGTAGCCAGGAGTCAGCGCACGAGGCGTGCGTTGGCTTTCGTCGGATTTTGGTCGGCGCGCGGCGCGTTGGCTATCCCAGAGCATGGCCGAGACCCTTCGCAGCTCGGGCCGCGTGTCGATCGCGGTCGCGCTCTCGCGGGTGCTGGGCCTGGTCCGCGAGCAGGTCTTTGCCGCCATGTTCGGCGCGAGCATGGCCGCCGACGCCTACGCGGTGGCCTTTCGGATCCCCAACCTGCTGCGGGACCTCTTCGCCGAGGGCGCCTTGTCGAGCGCCTTCGTGCCGACTTTCGCCAAGGCCCGCACCGAAGAGGACCAAGAGGCGGCCTACCAGCTCGGGCACTTCATCTTCACCGGCTTGCTGCTGGTGACGGGCCTGCTCACGGCCTTGGGGGTCGTCTTCGCCGACGAGCTGGTCGCGGCCATCGCCAACGGCTTCGAGGGCAACTCCGAAAAGGCCCAGCTCGCCACGCAGCTCACCCAGATCATGATGCCCCTGCTGAGCATCATCTCCCTGTCCGCGGTGTGGATGGGGATGCTCAACGCGCAGTCGAGCTTCATGGCGCCCGCCTACGCGCCGGCGATGTTCAACGTCGCCAGCATCGCGGTGGGCGGCACCTTGTTGGTGCTCGGTCTCGGCGTACAAGAGGCCATCTTTTGGTGGGCGGTGGGCACGGTGATGGCGGGGGTTGTGCAGGCGACCTTTCAGCTGCCGGCCCTGCGGCGCTTGGGCTACCGGCCGCGTCTGCGCCTGCGGGGATTTTTCAGGTCGCCGCGGGTGCGCAAGGTCCTGACCTTGATGGCGCCGGCGATCGTCGGCCTGGCCGCGGTGCAGATCAACGTCTTCGTGAACACCCGCTTCGCGGCCTCGCTGCCCGATGACGGGCCCATCGCGCAGCTGAGCTACGCCTTTCGCGTCTTCTACCTGCCCATTGGCGTCTTTTCGGTCGCGGTGGCCACCGTGACCACCACGCGCGTGAGCGAAGACGCGGCGCGCAAGGACTTCGCGGCCCTGACGAGCAGCGCGGGCGAGGGCCTGAGCGCGGTGTGGATGTTGATGAGCGCCTCGGCCGTAGGCTTGTTCATCTTGGCCGAGCCGGTGGTGCAGCTCTTGTTCGAGCGCGGGGCCTTCGAGCACCAAGCGACGATCGAGACCGCGGCCGTGCTGCGCAGCTACACCCTGGGCTTGCTGCCCTACGGCCTGGTCAAGGTCCTCGCGCCGGTCTTCTACAGCATCGATCGGCCGCGGATCCCCTTGATCGCCTCGGTCAGCGCCGTCGTCGTCAACATCACCTTCAACGCGCTGACCTACGAGCAGCTCGGCGCGCCGGGCATCGCCTTGGGGACGACCCTGGGCGTGCTGGTCAACGTCTTGGTGCTGCGCGTGGGCTTCGCCCGCGTGATCGGCCACATCGAGAACCCGCGACGCCTGCGAGAGTTCGCCGCCTTGGTGTTGGCCAACGCCATCATGGGCGGCGCGGTGTGGGGCACCTGGTGGGGCGTCGAGCGCCTGGTCGAGGGCATGGCCTGGGGCGGCAGCTTGGTGCGCGGCTTGGCCTTGCTGGCCGCGTGCGCGTTGGGCTTTGTGCTCTTCGTCGCGGTCGCACGCCTGCTGCGATACCCGGGGGCCGAGCTGCTGGCCAACTTGCCCAAGAAGATCCTCGGGCGGCTGGGCCTGCGCCGGGGCTAGCTGGGCTGGCCGCCGGGGCTGGCGCTCAGGCGGCCGAGGACGCGGCGGCGCCGTCGCCCCCGAACTCGCGGCCCGGGCGGTAGGGATGGGCGCCCCGACGCGAAGCGAGCAGATCCCCGAGCTCGCCCAAGAGCCGCTCGGCGCGGTCGAAGCACTCGATGCACGCGTCGCAGTGCGAGACCGCGAAGGCCTCGAGGGCGCGGCTTTGGGCCACGAGCTTGGCCGTCGCGGCCAGGCGCTGATCGACGGCGCGCAGGGCCAAGACCAAGTCCTCGGCCGTCGTCAGGCGCTCGGGGCTCTCGAGCTCGATGCGCTCGAGGGTACGAACGAAGCCGTGCATCAGTCGCGCGCCTTCGTGTACGGCCCGACGAAAGTCGCTGCTGCGCACCGAGCCGAAGCGAACGTCGGGATCGGTGATCCGCACGCGACGACACATCTGCGCCCAGGGCCAAAGCTCCACGCGCAGCTGGGCGGCGCGCGAGTACAGAGACTTGGACCAGTCGGGCAGGTGCTTGGGGGTCGGCGCCGCTTTCGGGGGCTGCGCGCGGCGGGCCTCCGAGCGCGCCCATCGGAGCTGACCTTGCATCCACATCGTCGACCAAATCGCGGCGTAGATGGCCAAGAACAGGGCGAAGACCCAAGACACCTCGAAAGTATACCCCCGAGTTTCGGGCGGGGGCACCGCCGGCCGTCAGCGGGTGGGGGGAGGGTCGGCCTCGCCGAGGTGCACGAGCGCGTCGCCTTGGTTGACGACCGGAAAGTTGTTCACGCAGATCACGAAGCCGTCTTTGGGGGCTCGGACCTCGCGGGACTTGTCGCCGTGCACGGTGCTGACCACGCCGATCGGCTCGCCGGCGTGGACGTAGCTGCCGTTGGGTGCGCAGGCCGTGAAGAGGCCCGAGCGCGGGGCCCGAAGCCAGCGGCTCTTGTTGAGCTGCACGCTGCTGGTGGCGCGCCGCGCGTCGTCGTGCTCGATCATCTGCAGGTGCTCGAGCACGCGTAAGGTGCCGAGCACGCCTTGCTCGACCGCGAACTCGTCGAGACGCAAGCTCTCGCCGGCCTCGTAGACCACGATGGGCACGCCCCGGGTTAGGGCCGCCTTGCGAAAGGACTTGGGGATCGGCTTCGAGGGCAGCACGAAGGGGGCGGCGAAGGCCTCGGCCAAGGCGAAGCTGCGCGGGTCGTCGGTGGTGAAGCGGATCTGCGGGTAGTTGTCGCGCCGCGCCCCGCCGGTGTGAAAGTCGATCCCCATGTGCGCATGCACGAAGACCTGCTTCATGTAGTGCCAGGCGACGCGCGAGGCGAGCGAGCCCTTTTTGGTGCCGGGGAAGCTGCGGTTGATGTCCTTGCCGTCGGGGACATCGCGCGAGAAGTGGATGAAGCCAAAGACGTTCAAGATCGGGACGACCAGGATCGTCCCGCGCCGCACCGAGAAGAGACCGCGTCGCAGCATGCGGCGCAGAATCTCGATGCCGCCGACCTCGTCGCCGTGCAGGCCCCCTTGCAACAAGAGCACGGGCCCCGGCTCGGGGCCGCGAAAGACGTGCACCCGCGTGTCGATGACCGTGCCCGTGGGCAGGCGCGCAAACTCGAGGCGGACGGTCTTTTGCTCTCCGCGCGCGATGCTGCGTCCACCCAGCTCGAGGGTCTCGGGGTCGCGGGCATCCACGGGCTGCATCATAGCGAAAGGGGAGACAAGGGCGCGGCGCTCAGTCGTGCTCGCGCACGCGGGCCCAGCGTGCCTCGACCGAGGCGAGGATCTGCGCGGCCACGTCGACCCCGGAGCTGCGCTCGATGCCCTCGAGTCCCGGGGAGGCGTTGACCTCGAGCAAGAGCGGCCCGCGATCGCTGCGCAAGAGATCGACCCCGCAGATCGACAGGCCCAAAAAGCGCGCGGCGCGGGTGGCCATCTCGCGCTCGGCCGCGCTGAGCTCGACGGGCGCGCTGGCGCCACCTTGGTGAAGGTTCGCGCGAAACTCTCCTTCGGCCGCGGTGCGCTGCATGGCGGCGACCACGAAGCCGTCGACGACGAAGGCGCGCAGGTCTTGGCCGCGGGCCTCGGCGATGTACTCCTGCACGATGAAGCTGGTGTTCACGTGGTTGAAGGCCTCGGCCACCGCGCGGGCGGCCGCGAGGGACTCGGCCAAGACCACGCCCTCGCCTTGGGTGCCCTCGACCACCTTCAAGATCACGGGGGGGCCGCCGACGGCCTCGACCAGGGCGTCGACCGGACGGGGGCGACGGGCGAAGGCCGTGCGCGGGATGGCGATGCCCTTGCGCGACAAGATCTGCAAGGCGCGCAGCTTGTCGCGCGCACGGCGGATGGC
>JAUIJR010000430.1 GCA_030431075.1 Polyangia bacterium
GTGCTTCTTTTTGGGCGGCAGCGGCACAGGCGGGCTGTCGGTGAACTCCCTGGCCATCGACGCGGACCTGATGCTCTCCGTCAGCTCCGACAACGAGCTGGTGGTCGACGCCCAGAACGTCACGACGTCGGTCAACCCCGACGACGTCGATATCTGGTCCAACAACCTATGGACCAACTTCTTGTTGAGCATCGTCGAGCCCCTGATCAAAGGCGGGCTCGTCAGCGACCTCGAAAACACCCTCAACGGTGAGCTCGACGGCCTCATCGGACCCTTGGTCGGCGACGGCCTCTCGGCTTTGGCCTTCGACCTCAGCCTCGAGCTGCCCAGCCTGGCCGGCGGCGATCCGATCATGATCGACTTGCTGACCGACTTTCGCAGCACCGACTTCCACGACGGCGAAACCCCGCCCGACCCCAGCCCCGCGCACGGCGGCATCTTCGGCGAGCGGGCCGGCGGCTTCACGCCGAACAAGGTGGCGCCCTGGGACAACATGGGCATCCCCCAGCGCAACCGCTGCGGTGAGATGGGCCAGACCGTCGACACCCCGCGCATGGGTCTGCTCGAGCTCGGCTTGAGCGACGACCTGCTCAACCAGATCCTCTTTGCCGGCTGGCGCGGCGGGCTGCTCGAGTTCGACGTGGGCCCCGAGATCCTGGGCGACGCGGCCTCCCTCGAGACCTTTGGCGTGACCGACCTCGACCTGCGCGCGAGCGGCATGCTGGCCCCGACCGTCAGCGACTGCAACGAGAGCGCCGAGCTCTACGTCCACGTCGGCGACCTTCGGATCTCGGGCACCTTGAAGCTGATGGACAACCCGGTGACCTTCACCTCGCACTCCTCGCTGCGCGCGAAGATGGCCCTGTCGGTGAGCATGGAGGGCATCGGTATCGGCATCGAGGGGGTCGAGGTCATCGAGACCGAGATCACCATCGAGGAGGCCGAGATGATCGAGGCCGAGACCCTGATCGGTGGCGTGCTCGACAGCGCCATCGTCGACGCCCTCGAAGACGCCCTCGGCAGCGGTGGCGGCCTCGGCGCGATTCCCCTCCCCGAAATCGACCTCTCCGCCGCCTTGGGCCTGCCGCCCGGCACGGCGATGGTCGTCATCACCCCCAGCGACCTCGTGCGCCACGATGGCGTCAGCGTGGTCGTCGGCTCGCTTTGAGCCCCACGCGCAGGTAGCGAGGGGTGCCCGCGCGACGGGGCTTGAACCCGGCGCGCAGCGCTGACAGTCTAGCGCGCCATGTCGAAGCAAGACGACTTCGCTGCCATGCTGGACGCCTCCTTGAAGGCCTCTGGCTCCCAAAAACGCCGAGCCCGCCAAGGGGAGCGCGTCGAGGGGCCCGTGGTCCAGATCGGGCGGGACACCATCTTCATCGACATCGGCTCGCGCTCCGAGGCCAGCATCGACCGCCACCAGCTCGAGGACGAGCACGGCGAGCTCAAGGTCAAAGTCGGCGACCGCGTGCGCGCGGTGGTCATCGAAGGTGGCGACCGGCCTCGCCTGGCCGTACGGATCGGCAAGGGCGGCTCGGCCGACATCGCCCAGCTCGAGGCGGTGATGGCCGCGGGCACGCCCATCGAGGGCACCGTGCAAAAGGCGGTCAAAGGCGGACTCGAGGTCGAGATCGCCGGCAAGCGGGCCTTTTGCCCGGTCTCGCAGATCGACACCCAGTACACGGCCGATCCCGCGGTCTACGAGGGCCAGACCCACCACTTCAAGATCATCGAGATCCGCGACGGTGGCCGCTCGATCGTCGTGAGCCGCCGGGCCCTGCTCGAGGCCGAGCGCGCAGCCATGGCCGAAGAGACCGTCTCCCGCCTCGAAGAGGGCGCGGTCATCGAAGGTCGCGTCACCTCGGTCAAGACCTATGGTGCCTTCGTCGACATCGGCGGCCTCGAGGGTCTGGTGCACATCTCCGAGCTCGCCCACGGACGCGTCGCCTCGGTCAACGACGTGGTGCAGCCCGGCGAGGCCATCTCGGTCAAGGTCCTCGAGATCGACCGCACGGAGAACCCGCCCAAGCTGCGCTTGTCGATGAAGGCCCTCGTCCAAGCGCCGGCCTCCAACGCCAAGACCCAACAGATCGTCGAAGCGACGGTGGTCAAAGTCGAGCCCTACGGGGTCATCGTCGAGTTCGGCGAGGAGACCAAGCAAAGCGGTGTGGTCCCCACCCGTGAGCTCGACTTGCCTCCCGGCGGCGACCCGCGCCGCGCCTACCCGATCGGCGAGAAGGTCAAGGTCGTCGGCATCGGCCAAGACCAAAGCGGTCGCCCCCGCTTTTCGATCAAGCGCGTCGAAGAGGCCGAGGCCCGCGCGAACTACCGCGAGTTCTCCAAGGCGGCCCAAAAGGCCGAAAAAGAGGCCGGCGGCCTCGGTAGCCTCGGCGACCTGCTCGCGGCCAAGCTCAAGGGCTGAGCGGCCGCCCGCCGATGTTCATCCCCTTCGAGGTGCAGCCGACGCCAGCCGAGCTGCCCTCGCGCTTCCCCTCGCCTTTCGCCCCCGGTCCACCGCACGCGCTGGCGGCTCGGGCGGCGGCGCAGACCCGTGAGCACCTGGCCGCGCGCGAAGATCTGCGCGAGGCCCTTCGGGGCGACGCCCGCGGCGGCACGATGTTCGGGGTCCTCGTCGTCCGCCAGCCCGATGGCCAAGTCGGCTACCTGCGCGCCTTCGCGGGGGCGCTCGGGGGTGCGTGGCAAGTCGAAGGCTTCGTCCCCCCTTGTTTCGATCTGCCGCGCTTCGAGGCGCTGTGGTCGGCCGGGGGGGACCACATCTTCGAGCTCGACCGGCACATCCTCGAGCTGCGACGCCTGCAAGCCCGCACCCAAAAGAGCGAGGCCGAGCTGCGCGAGCGCATCGGCGAGCAGCGGGCCTTCTCGCGCAAGCTCCACGCCGAGCTCAACGCGGGCTATCGACTGCGCAACGCCAAGGGAGAGCGTCGTGCGCTCGAGGACATCTTCGCGCCCCGCATCCCGCCCGGCGGCACGGGGGACTGTGCGGCGCCCAAGCTGCTCTTGGCCGCCTACGAGCTGGGCGCGACGCCGCTGGCCTTGGCCGAGTTCTGGGTCGGGCCGCCCACCCCCGGAGGCGGCCGACGCGACGGCGTCTTTTATCCGGCCTGCCGCGGCCGCTGCGGCGTGCTCTTGCCCTTCATGCTCGAGGGCCTGGAATGCGCGCCCGCCCCCGACGTGGGCATGCTGACCATCGCGCCAGAGCTGCCGACGGTCCTTCACGAAGACGAGGACATCGTGGTCATCGACAAGCCGGCGGGTCTATTGTCCGTCCCCGGACGCGGACCTCGTCGCCAAGACTCGGCCGAGCGGCGCCTCAAGGCTCGCCGAAAGCCGGCCGAGCTCGGCCCCGAGGGCTGGCCACGCTTGGTGCATCGCCTCGACCTGGCGACCTCGGGGGTGATCGTGGCCGCCCAGTACAAAGAGGCCTACGTCGCGCTGCAAAAGCAGTTCTCCAGACGCCAGGTCCAAAAGCGCTACCTCGCCCTGCTGCGCGGACATCTCGAGCACGCGTCCGGCGAGATCGACTTGCCTCTGCGCCCCGACTGGGACGACCGCCCGCGCCAGCTGGTCGACCGGCGCGAAGGTAAGCCGGCGCGCACCCGCTTCGAACGTCTGGGCTTCGAAGGCGAGCTGACCCGCGTCGCCTTGTTCCCCCTCACCGGCCGCACCCACCAGCTGCGCTTGCACGCCGCCCACGAAGAGGGCCTGGGTCTGCCGATCGAAGGCGATCGCCTCTACGGCTTCGGCGGCGAAGGGCGCTTGATGCTGCACGCCGAGCGCCTCGAGTTTCGCCACCCGCGCACGGGGGCGCAGCTTCACTTCGAAGCGCCCTGCCCCTTTTGAGCATCGCTAGATGTCCTCGAGACACAAAGTCACGTAGTTGGCCGAGTCGCAGGCCCGCAGCTGCCAGTCGAAGGTCTCGTCGAGGGAGTAGCTCAGCCCGGCCCAGCCCACGAGGCTGTCGCTCGAGCTGGCCCAGCCCATGCAGTCCTCGCCGGCCGTCGCCACGGCCCCGGGGGAGTCGGCCCCCAGCCAGATGCGGTTGGAGCTGTCGTTGTTGTCGAGCCGGTAGTTGACGTGAGCATCGAGGCTGGCGGCGGCGAAGCTCGCCAGGTCGGGGGCGACGATCACACCATCGTGGCGACTGATGCTCGCCTCGGTGGTACTGAAGCGGCTAAGCGCGCTCGAACCGGCGACCGCCACCAGGGCCTTGAAGGTGCTCGTTGTATCCGCAGGGAAGGCCGCGTCGTGCTCGTCTTGGCACTGCTGGTCGAAGGCCGCCAACCCAGCCGGACTGACCGCCGTCTGCGCCATGAAGATGCGTCGCGTCGGCGCCGCGGGGGTCACCGGTGAGGTCGCAACCTCGTTCCCGACCCCGAAGCAGTAGAGGCGGCGCTCGGTAGCGCAGCCAAAGGCCGCCGAGGAGCTGAACTGCCCGCTCGTGCGCTTGGGCATGCCCACCCGCGCCTTGCTGGTATCGGTGGCGTCAGTCCAGCCGTCGCAGTCGTTGCTCGCGTCGTGCCCGCTGCCGAGTTGCCCGGTCCAGGTCTCGATCCTCCCGCTGATGGGGTCGCCGTACTCGTCGAGCAAGGCC
>JAUIJR010000021.1 GCA_030431075.1 Polyangia bacterium
AAGAAGGCGCGGGGTTGTGCGAGGACCGTGCGGCTCTCGCGGGCGATGACCCCAAAGGGGGACACGGCGGCTTGGAGCAAAGAGAGCATCGAGGGGCGTCGGCGTCGCATGGGCTGGGTCCTCATGGGTCCCAACGCGCACGACCCCCCTCGACCTCACACTTCGGCCGAAGAAAGTGGGTTAGCGAGGCGCGTGCGGGGGAATGTGGCCGTGGATCCGGGGCATGAAGGGGGTGGATCGACCCCACTTCGGGTGGCGCGCGGCTTTGCAAGAAGGGTCAAGAGGCCGGCGAAAGTGGGTGCTAGGGTCGCGTCGATGGCGAAGGCTGGAGCCAAGCGTGGCGGCGAGCATCCCCCCGCACTTCGATTCGCGCGCCGACCCAGACATTTCGACTCTCCGCAGAAAGACGCGACATGGACATCAGCAAGCAAGAACTTCCGCCTCTCACCTTCATGTACATCGAGATCAACTGCCCGATGAGCGAGATCCCCACGCAGCTCGGGCAGGCCCTGCCGCGGGTCATGCAGCACGCGATGGGCAATGGCGTCGAGCTCGCCGGTCCGCCGCGGGTGCACTACATGGACATGAGCGCGGGCTCGGTCACGATGCGCGCCGGGATGGCCGTGGGGTCGGGGGCCGTGGGGGAGGCGGAGATCCAAGTCGAGGACTTGCCCGCGGCGACGGCTTGGGTGGCTGTTCACGAGGGCGCCTACGACAGCCTCGGAAGCACGCACCACGCCATCGAAAAGCAGCTGGCCGACGCGGGGCAAAAGCCCGCCGGGCCGCCGCGCGAGATTTACCTGACCGATCCGGGGCAGGTGCCGAACCCGGCGGACTGGCGCACGCAAGTCGCCTGGCCCGTGGGCGAGTGAGCCGCCCGCGCGCCCTTCAAGGAGCCGTCGCGGCGGTCGGGCGTGGCCCGAGCAGCCCCAACAAGAGCTGGTGGCTGTTCTGGGTCGCGGTCCCACGGTCGCAGTTGCGGTCTTCGTCCTCGCCGCAGGGCACGTCTTTGTCGGCGAAGACGCGACGGGTCTTGCAGGGTTTTTCGTAGCTCATCAGGTCGCTGCACTCGCGCGTGTGGTCCAAGCCGTAGGCGTGGGCGATCTCGTGGCTCGTCGTCTCGCAGGTGTGCTTGACGTGGTTGCGAAGCTCGGTGGCGAAGACGTAGACGATGGCCCGCTCGATCGGGCCGCGCGTCGCCGGCGAGAGCCCGTAGAGGTGTTTGCCCTCGTGCAGCTTGCCGTCGTCGAGGGGGCCAGCGCGGTCCCCGAGCATCACCATCATGTAGTCGTCGGTGACCGGCCGGCTGGTCACGACTTGGACGTCGTAGGCAGCGAAGTTCTCCGCCACGCAAGCGGCGATGGACTCGAAGGTCTTTTTGGACCCGCCGAAGGCATCGAGCGTGTGCGTGGCCAGGCCGCGCATCTCGATGATGCTCGAGCGGTTTTTTCGTGCGTCGTCGGATCCAGGGCCCAGGGTCGCGCCTTCGCGGTTGAGATAGATGATGCGCGAGGGGCGAGGTTCATGGCCCAGAGCTTTTTGGACCGGCACACGCAGGCGGTCGGCCCGATCGGCGACGAACTCGACAATCTCGTCTCCGCGCGAGGCAAAGAACCAAAAGGAGCCCGCGAAGACGAGCGCGGCGAGCAAGCCGAGCACTAAGGCGCGCATGGCCCCAGGCTAGCCAGCGAAGCGGCCGTTGGCCACGCCGGCGTAAGGGATCCCTGCGAGCTCGGCGATCTCGCGCGAGTAGGTCGTCAGATCATCGAGCGTGAAGTCGGAGAGGCGGGCGTGGCCGCAGGCCCGCGCGAGCACGCACATGAGCTCGCGGCTATGGCGCAAGAAGGTGGTGAGGCGCTGCGCGGACTTTTCGATCTCGAGGCGCTTTCGCAGCCCTTCTTTTTGGGTGGCGATGCCCACCGGGCAGTTGTTGGTGTGGCAAGCCCGCATGGCCAGACAGCCGATCGCCTGCAGCGCCGAGTTGGCGATGGCGATGGCGTCGGCGCCCAAGGCCAGGGCTTTGACGAAGTCCGACTCCGTGCGCAGCCCTCCGGTGATCACCAAGCTGATGTCGTCGGCTCCGCGGCGGTCGAGATGTCGGCGGGCGCGGGCCAAGGCGATCATCGTCGGGACCGAGATGTTGTTCTTGAAGATGTCGGGGGCGGCCCCGGTCGCGCCGCCGCGGCCGTCCAAGATGATGTAGTCGGCGCCGGCTTCGAGCGCGAAGTCGATGTCCTTTTCGATGTGCTGCGCGCTGAGCTTGAAGCCGATGGGGATGCCGCCGCTTCGTTCGCGCACGGCGTCGGCGAGCTCGGCGAAATCCGCTGGGGTCTTCAGATCGGGGAAGGCGGCCGGGCTGATCGCGTCTTGGCCCGGCTCGAGGCCGCGGACCTCGGCGATCTCGGGGGTGACCTTGTGGCCGGGCAAGTGGCCGCCGGTGCCCGTCTTGGCCCCTTGCCCGGCCTTGAAGTGAAAGGCCTGCACGCCCTCGACCTTGTCGAGACTCCAGCCGAATCGGCCCGAGGCGAGCTCGTACAAGTAGCGCCCGTTCGCCTCGTGCTCGGCCGGGAGCATGCCACCTTCGCCCGAACAGATGCCGACGCCGGCCGCGTGCGCGCCCTTGGCCAAGGCGATCTTGGCCTCGCGGCTGAGCGCACCAAAGCTCATGTCGCTCACGAAGATCGGCATGGCCATGCGCAGCGGCTTTTTGGCCCGGGGCCCGAGCACGAACTCGCTGTCGACCTCTGCCTCGTCGAGCAGCGGCCGCCGATGCAGCTGCGCAGTGAGGATCTGGACCTCGTCCCAGCGCGGCAGCTCGGTCAAGGGCACGCCCATCGCCGAGACCGGACCGTGGTGCCCGAGCTTTTCGTCGCTGATGACGGCGAGCTTGTGGATGCGCTTGGTGTGAGGCTCGACGCTCGTACCCGTGGGATCGGCGTAGAGGCCCAGGTAGGTGTCGCGGTCGAAGGGTTGGGGGTGGGACTCGGCCCACGCTTCGATCTCGGCGGCGTCGACGAACACGCCATCGTCTTCGATCCACGCTTCGAAGCGTTGCAGGGCTTCGCTGTTGTCGTAGGCGCTGACGCCGGTGTCGAGACGGTAGTCCCAGCCGTGCAGGCCGCACACGAGGTCCTCGCCTTGGACGCTGCCGTCGGACATGAGCGCGCCGCGGTGCAAGCAGCGGCCGTACAGCACCGAGACCTCGTCGTCGTAGCGCGTGACGACGAGGTCGACACCGGCCACCAAGGCGTAGCTGGGACTTCGGTCTTCGAGTTCGGACCAGCCGGTGATTCGCGTGGGGGCTTGGGCGTTGGCGCGGGCGCTCGACATGAGGCCCCCAGCTTGGCGCAAAAAGCGGCGCTGTCGCGTCAACGCAGCGTCGCGCCCCGCTGGACGACTCAAAACTCGAGTAGGCCGGCGTAGGTGTCGGGATCGACCCAACGGTGCCAGGCGACGACATCGCCCGTCTGGGGCTCGAGGACCTCGACGTACTTGCCGTAGGACTCGACGCCGCGGATCCACACCCGATCACCGATCGGCTCGACTTCGAGGTGGCTCAGGTACTCGGAGTGGGCGAGGGGGCCGAGGGCCCACACGGGGCGTTCCCACTCGAGCTCGTCGCCTCGGCGCCCGCGAACTTGGCCGCCCGAAGAACCGGCGTGCCAGTCGATCTCCACGCGCAGGCCCTCGTCCATCACGAGCATCTCGGTCGGATTGCGCGGTGGCACCCAGCCGGGCGGGTCGTCGGGCGGTGCTTCGATGGCGCCGACCAGCGCATCGGGGACGAGGCGATGTTCGATCGTCTGTCCCGTGCTCGCATCGACCACCTCGATGTAGGCGCCCTGGCTCTCCCAGCCGTAGACGATCACGCGATCACCGTGCACCCGCATCTGCACCTGGTTGCGGTATTTGCTGTGCGCCACGGGCCCGAGCCCCTGCAGCTGCGTCTCCCAGCGCACTTGGCCCGTCGCGGGATCCAACGCGCGGAGCGTGCATCCCGATGCGATCTGCGAGTGGTGCAGCATGAAGAGGCGGTCTTCGCGGTGGATCAAGGTAGCCGCGTCGACGAAGTGGCTCTCGAAGGCGCGCACCCACTGCGGGAGGCCAGGGGAGTCGGGATCGGCGCTCGTCCCCAGAACTTTGCGTACGCGGAGTTGGTCGGCCGCTTCGTCGACACGCAGCTCGTAGCGCTGCTGGCCCTCATGAAGGTCGCGCATCGCGTAGGGGCCTTCGATGTGCACCCACTGCCAGGGCTCGACGCTGGGGGCGAGCACGGGCGCGGGGACCGGAGCAGGCCTCGCGGCGGGGCCCTCGCCTTGGGCCCCCGCTTCGGCCGGGGCTTCGCGATGGATGGGCTGGCAGCCGACGAGCGACGCCCAAGCGAGTGAGGCGAGCAGGGTCGACGAGGCGAGGCGAGGCATGCCCCGCCTCGAACGACGGCTCGGCTCGTGGGCTTTCACCCTCGCCTCAGCCCAGGGGCTTTTCGAACTGCGGCGGCTTGCCGCGCAGCATGGCTTTGACGCCGATGGCCGTGGTGGACATGGTCAGCGACTTCGCGGCGGCCTCCTCTTCGATGACGGTCCCGCGGGCGAACTCGGCCGCGTTGGCTTGCTCCACGGTCGAGGCGATCAGCTCGCGCAGGTCGGCGTCATGGGGGATGCCTTGCTCGTTTTTGGGGTCGACCTCGCGGTCGACGCTGAGCTCGGTCCCGCCTTCGCGGAAGGCCGGCAGGGCCTCTTTGCCCGAGGCCAGGTCGGCGGCGTAGGCCATCGAGGCCTTGGGCAGCTCGGGGATCGGCACGATGCGGTTCACGTAGCCCCACTCGGCCGCCTCGCTGGCGTCGAAGCTGTGCCCGGTGAGGAGCAGCTCGTTGATGCGCGTGGCCGCCTCGGGCTTCGAGAAGCGATGGATGTGGTTGCAGCCGCCGAGGCCGGGGACGACGCCCACGGTGGGCTCGGGCTGACCGATCTTGGTGCCAGCGCCGGCGATGCGGGCGTGGCAGCTGCTGGCCAGCTCGTTCGAGCCGCCGAGCACGCGGCCGACCAAGGCCGCGACGGTGGGCTTGCCCTGGCGCAGCTTGCTCATGGTCGCCTTCCAGGTCTGGATGAGGCCGAGGGCCTTGTCGTAGTCGCCGAGCACGGGGACGAAGCAGTTGGGGTCGGCGCCGTGGCCGAACTCGCGGCTGAGCTTGCCGTCGGGCGCGATGACGATGGCCTGCACCGCGTCGTCGCCCTGGAGCTTTTCGTAGGCCGCGTCGAGCTCGCGCACGAAGCCGTGGTTGATGGTGCGGCGCTTCAACGAGATGAGCCCCACGTTGCCGTGCACGTCGGCCGAGACGTAGATGCTGCCCCAGCCGGGCACGCTCGCGTCGAGGGCATCGAGGGGCGCGACCTCTTCGGCCTTGGTGATCTGTTGTTTGTCGGTGAAGGCCGAGACGATGGACTTGGCCTTGTCGAAGCCCATGTCCGCGATGAGGCTGGGCAGGCCTTGGCGAAAGGCCAGGGCGTTCTCACACAAGAAGTTCAGCACGTCCGGCGTCGCAATCTCGTGCTCGACCATGTAGGCGGTCAGCGAGATGAGCATGCCGAGCATGCGCTCTTTGACCATGCCGAAGTGCTCGGGCGGGCACTTTTGGCCGCGCTCGTAGGGCCACTGCTTTTTTGGGTCCTTGGTGTAGGGCCCCCAACTTTCGGGGATGGCGTAGAGGCTGGAGTCGACCTCCTCTTTCATCAGCTCCATGCAATGCGCCGACAAGTAGTTGGCACCGGGGATGAGGTTGTGAACGAAGAAGGGCGAGGTCCCGAGGATCTTTTTACAGGCGTCGTCGACCTGGGCCGGCGTGAGCTCGGTCGAGTCCACGATGCGGACCGCCTCGAGCATCATTCCGCAAAAGATGCGGTCGGCGGCGAAGCTGGGGACGTCCTTGACCTCCAGCACGTTCATGCCGAAGCGGCCCAGGAACTTGGTGACGGTCTTGACCGTCTCTTTGGAGGTGGTGCCGCCTTGGGTCGGGACCTCCCACAGCTTGTTGGTGAGGTGGGGGAAAAAGGGGTGCATCACGCCCGAGCGCTCGGCGCCGGGCAGGCCCTCGAAGAGGTGGCGGGTGGTCAGACCGGAGGTGGCCGAAAAGACATAGGCCTCGGGGTCGCGCTTGCGCACGGCCTCGTAAAAGGGTCGCTTGATGTCGAGGCGCTCGGGGATGGCCTCGAAGACGAAGCCGATCTCGAGCTCCGCGGGGACGTCGTCCAAGGTCCCCTGGACCACGGTGATGCCGTCGGTGATGGCCGCGATCTGCTCGGGCGTGAATCGCTTTTTCATCGCGTCGGCCAAGCGGGCTTTGACCTCTTGGACGGCGGGGTTCAAGTCGAGGGCGATGACCGGCACGCCGTGCTTGGACAAGATGCGCGCGAACTGGCCGAGCTTGCCAAAGCCCACGTTGCCGCAGCAGCCGGCCACGAGCAGAGCCTTGGGGGCCTTGCCTCCAGACTCGGCCGCGGCGGGCTGGAAGATGGCGGCGACGGCGGGGTCTCGGATCTCTCGGGTGGCCTCGGTCATGTCGGGCGCAGGATAGGGGCGCTGCGCCGGGGGTTGTCGCGTCGCCGGGCGCAAGCGCCTTGAGCTTTTTCACGCCCGCCGTCGCACCCCTCGAGCCGATGCGGTAGCTTCGGCCCAAGATGAGTCTCGCGCGCAATCGCTTCTCGACCTCCAAAGCTCTCGTCTTCGTGGGCGTATCGCTCCTGCTCGCGGCGGCGTGTGGAGGCGACAAAGGGGCAGGGGACGCGACGGGCCCTGCGGCGACGGGCGCCGCCGCGACGGGCGCAGCCGCGACGGACGCAGCCGCGACCGGAGCGACGGGCGCCGCGACGGGAGCTGCCACCGGTGCCGCCAGCGGAGCGACGGGAGCCGCGACCGGGGCGACCGGCGAGGCCGTGAGCGGCGTCCCGGATCCACTCGTCGCCTTGGACGCCATCGAGCCGCTGGGCATCGAGGTCTGCGACGCCTACATCGAGGCCTATCGAAAGTGCATCCTCTTCACGGTCCCCGAACCCGACAAGGCGGGGCACGCCGACACCTTGCTCCACGAGGTAGAGAACTGGACGCGCACCCGCGACGGCGCCGGCGAGGTCGGGCGCAACGCCCTCGAGATCGGGTGCCGCGGCGCCCAGGCCGCGGCCGCGCAAAAGACGCGGGATCTCAACTGCGCTTGGTGAGATCTGCGCGGATCTGCCCGCCGATCCCCCCAAGTGCGAAGAAAATTTCGCACTTTCTGGGGCAAATCGGCAATTTCGTGGAACCAAAGGTGCGCAAAGCCGTTGCCACCCCCCCGAAAGTGGGGGTAAATACCGCCCCGACTCTTCGGAAACCCGTTCGTCCCTCGGGGCGACAGGAGGAAACAGACCATGAAGACCAAGTTCAACACCCTCTTTGCCGCTGTCGCGGCTGTGACCCTTCTTTCCGCCCCGGCCTGTGACAAGGCCAAGGAGAGCGCCGACCAAGCTGCCGACGCCGCTGCTGATGCCGCCGAGAAGGCCGGTGATGCCGCCAAGGAAGCCGGTGAAGCCGCCGCCGAGGCCGCTTCTGGTGCCGCCGACGCCGCCAAGGACGCCGCCGCTGCCGCGGGTGAAGCCGCCGACAAGGCTGCCGACGCCGCCGCTGATGCTGCTTCGGGCGCCGCTGAGGCTGCCTCCGGTGCCGCTGCCGAGGCTGACGCCGCGGCTGCCGACGCCGAGAAGCCCGCCGAGTAAGGCGACCAGGCTTCAACGCCGAGCGCGGGGTCCTTCGGGGCTCCGCGTTTTCATTTTCGGAGCCGCGAGTTCCGCTTCGGCCGGGACGCACTTCGAGTACCTTCCCGGCCATGCGCCACGACGGCCGCGCCCTCGACCAACTTCGTCCCTTCACCCTCGAGCCTGGCTTCATCGGCCAGGCCCACGGCTCGGTGCTCGTCAGCGCCGGCCGCACGCGGGTCATCTGCACCGCGTCGATCGAGTCCCGTACGCCCAAGTGGCTGAGCGACGGCGGTTGGGTCACGGCGGAGTACGCGATGCTGCCCGGCGCCACGGGCGAGCGAGGCCGCCGGGACCCGGGCGGCCGCGGCAAGGAGATCATGCGCCTGATCGGCCGCTCGCTGCGACAGGCGGTCGACCTCGGCAAGCTCAAAGGCGAGGACGGCGGCTTTTCGATCGTCTGCGACTGCGACGTGATCGAGGCCGACGGGGGCACTCGGACGGCGTCCATCACCGGCGCCTACGTGGCCTTGCGTCTCGCCATCGACAAGCTGCTGGCCGAAGGCAAGCTCAAAGAGGACCCCATGCACGGCCCGGTCGCCGCCGTCTCGGTGGGCATCGTCCCGCGCGAAGGGGACGGTGAGCCCACCCCGATGCTCGACTTGCCCTATCACGAGGACAGCCGCGCCGTGGTCGACTTCAACGTCATCATGCGCGACGAGGGGGAGGCCTTGGGCCTGGTCGAAGTGCAAGGCACCGGCGAAAGCGGCACCTTCTCGCGCGGCCAGCTCGACCGCATGCTCGACTTGGCCGAAGGCGGCGTGCGCAGCTTGGTTCAGGCCCAACGCGAGGCCATCGCCCGCGCCCGGAGCTGAACGATGCCCGTCCGTCGCATCGTCATCGCCAGCCAAAACCGGCACAAGGTCCAGGAGATCGCGGACATGTTCGCGGCGGCGGCCCCCGAGCTGGAGGTCGTGGGCGTGCTCGATGCCTCGAGCCAGCCCGCCCCGGAGATCGAAGAGACGGCGACGACCTTCTCCGGCAACGCGGCCCTCAAAGCCAAGGGCGTCGCCGCCTGGCTCAGCGAGCTCGGCGCCTCGCCGGACGACCTGGCCCTGGCCGACGACTCGGGGATCTGCATCGACGCCCTCGACAACGCGCCCGGGGTCTACTCGGCCCGCTTCGCCGGGCCCGAGGCCACCGACCCGGACAACAACCGCAAGGCGGTCGAGGAGCTGGCCGCGCGCGGCCTCGAGGCTTCGACCGCGTACTACGCTTGCGTCTTGAGTCTCGCCCGCGTGGACGGCCGACCCATGAGTTTGCCGATGCCCGAGTCGGGTGAAGGCGACCTGTACATCGAGGACGGGACCTTGTGCATCGAGGGGCAGTGCTTCGGCACCTTCCGCGCGCAGGCCCGCGGCGAGGGTGGCTTTGGCTACGACCCGCACTTTTGGATCGACGAGCAAAGCCGCACCTTCGCGGAACTGAGCCCGGCGGAGAAAGCCGCACGCTCCCACCGAGGTGCGGCGATGGACCTGCTGCTCGCGCAGCTGCACAAGATCTTGGCCATCGACCCGGAGGTCGGCTGAGCTGGACCGGGGCCCTGCCTTCGCGTAAGTTCCGGAGCCCAAAAACCACGGGGCGTGGCGCAGTCTGGTAGCGCGCCTGCTTTGGGAGCAGGAAGCCGAAGGTTCGAATCCTTTCGCCCCGACCACTTTTTTCGCCGCGGCAACGCGGCCCGGCGCCCATAGCTCAGTTGGATAGAGCAACGGCCTTCTAAGCCGTCGGTCCCAGGTTCGAATCCTGGTGGGCGCGCCGCCGCCTTTGGCGGCGTCGAGCCCCGCGGCGAGCCCTGCGGGCTCGTCGCGCCGCCCGCGGTGCGGGCGGCCAGGATTCTTGACCTCGGGCCGTGGGCCCTCGGTTCGAATCCTGGTGGCGCCCGCGGTGAGGGCGGCCAGGATTCTTGACCTCGGGCCGTGGGCCCTCGGTTCGAATCCTGGTGGCGCCCGTCAGGGCTGGTTCGACCTCACTCTTTGAGGCGGAACATGTCGAGGTAGGGGAGCAGGGAGCTCGCTACGTCGGTGGGGTTTTCTTCGCTGCTGGTTTCGGGGGCGGCGGTGACGGTGAGGTGGAGGTTCACGAAGGCGCCGTCGGGGCGTTGGCGGGCGGCGATGTAGTTGAACTGCCACTTTTCGATGCCGTCGACGATGGCGGTGATGCGGAAGGTGAGGACCAGTGTGCCGAGCTTGGTCTCTCGGATCTGGCGCTCGCTCATCTTCATGCCGGCGGACTGGATGTCGCTTTGGAGTTGGCCGGCCAAGAGCTCGAGGTAGGGCTCCGTTTCGAGGCGGTCGTTGGGTTCGACCAGGTAGACCGTGGCCGAGACGGCGCCTTGCATCGCGTCGCCGATGAAATAGGGGTCGTCGCTGCAGGCCATCGCCCAGTCGGGGAGATCGGGCAGCATCACGACGAAGCCGTGCGCTTCGTCGACCACGGCGCGCAAGAAGCCCTCGGTGTCGGGGATGGCGATGCGGCCGGTGCGGCACTGCGAGCGCTCGCCGAGGGTCTCGCGCAGCTCTTCTTGCTCCCCCTCGCCCGCGGGCGTTTCTTCGGGAGGCGTGCTCTCGTCGCCTTTCCCGCCCTTGGGACACGCCGTCAGCAAAAGGCATGAGCAGAGCAATCCGAGGACGCGCATTCGCCACGAGCATAGCCCGGCTGGCCGGTCGGCGGGCCTGGAAGCGAAGGCGCCATTCGTGCCATCCTCCGCGCGGACGCTCGCCATGCCCAAGGCACTCAAGTACGGACTTTTCGGCCTTCTCGGCCTCGTGACTCTCTTCGTCGTGATCGGCTTTTTCTTGCCCTCCGCGTACCACGTCGAGCGAAGCATCACGATCGCGGCGCCGCCCCAAAAGGTCTTCGACCTGGTCAACGACTTGCCCTCGAACAAGCAGTGGTCGCCCTGGGCCGAGATGGACGACTCGATGGTGTGGACGATGGGAGACAAGACCGCGGGCACCGGCGCCTCGTACAGCTGGACCAGCGAAGAGATGGGCAACGGCAGCTTGAAGATCCGCGAGTCGGTCGCGCCCTCGAAGGTGGTCAACGACCTCGACTTTGGTCAAGGCGGTTTGGCCACGGGCACCTGGACCTTCGAAGCGGAGGGAGAGGGGACAAAGGCGACCTGGGCGCTGGACGGCGACTCGGGGATGAACCCGATCGGCCGCTGGTTCGGCGTGATGATGGACGGCATGGTCGGCGCCGACTTCGAGCGCGGACTCGCCAACCTCAAGAAGACGGCCGAAGCCGGCTGAGCGGCACCTTCGACCGAGTTGAGCTAAAGTGAGCGTCGCCGATGGGCCGTGAGTTTCGATTCGTCCACTGTTCGGACATCCATCTGCTGAGCCTTCAGGGGACGGGACCGCATCGTTTTTTGAACAAGCGCTTTACGGGCGGCGCGAACTTGCTGCTCAAGCGACGCAAGGGGCACGACGCGGCCTTGTTCGACCGCATCGTCGAGCACGCCAAGCGCCTCGAGGTCGACCGCCTGGTGGTGACCGGAGACGTCACCAACTTGGCCCTGCAAAGCGAGTTCGAGCTGGTGCGTCGCAAGTTCGACGGCGCCGGCTTGCCGATCACGGTGATCCCCGGCAACCACGACACCTATACGCGCGGCAGCGCCAAAAAGCGGCGCTTCGAGTCCTTCATGTCCCAGCACATGGAAGGCGAGCGCCTCGACGAGAACTTCTACCCCTTCGCGTGGACGAACGCGCACTTGGCCTTGGTCGGGGTGTCGACGGCGATCCCGACCCGGCCCTTGTCGGCGGTGGGCGCCGTCGGCGACGAGCAACTGCAGCGCCTCGACAGCTTGTTGGCCGAGCTCGAGTCGCGCGGCTTGCAACGCATCGTGCTCATCCACCACCCGGTGGCCGAGGGCTTCGCCAAGCCGGGACACGAGCTGCTCGACCTCGAGGCCTTTGGCCAAGTCATCGCCCGCCGCGGCGCCGAACTCATCTTACATGGCCACGAGCATGTGCTCTTGGACTACGCGCTGCCCGGTCCCAAAGCCGAAGTCCCCGTCCACGGCATTGGCTCCGGCACCTCGATGTCCGTACGCCCCGGCCGTCGCGCCAGCTTCTCGCACTACACCGTCGACGACGACGGCATCTCGCGCGAAGTGTGGTTGTTCGACGGCCAGGACTTCCGGCCGGTGACGGCCGCGGCGGCGGAGTAGGGGTGGCCTATCCAGCCAACTCTGTCCTCGTGCGGGACGGAACTTGGCAGCTCTACTACGACCGACAGGCGGCGACATCCCTGGGCGGAGATCTGTTTTGGGGGCCCAGCAGCGCTTGCGCATGCATCGAAGAGATGCGTCCGGTCGACCCGCGGGATGGTTGGCTGGACGAGGTCTGCTGCGAAGGTGGAGTCGTCCTCGATTTCGACGCGCAGGTCCTCCTGTGGTTTGGTGGGCAAGACGTCCTTCATGAGCCCGTCCTTCGGCGCGCCCATCTCGAGCTGATGCGGAGGGTCTGGGATGGCTGGGATGTCCGCTGGGCTTACCAAGGGGTGGAGGAGTTGGGGCGCTACGTTGGCAGTGATGCGCCCCGCGTCCTCAGTGAGCAGCTGACGTCGAAGGAGCACGGCTTTCACGACGATGAGGAACATCCGGAGTGGCACACAACCCTGGTCAGCGTGGAACGAGGAGGCGGCCCATCCGGGCTCTCGGTGTGTTCGCTCTACGGTCAGATAGGGGCGCTCGAGGCCGGGAGCGGCACTTTGGACTTCATTGTCGACCGGTTGACCCGCGGAGGACTTCGGCTGGCCCAGCCTCCAGAGGCGGGCATCCACATCGATACCGTGCGGCACGAACTTTCTGTCTGGGCCGGTTGGACCCAACAAGTCAGGCAGCGGCGGCTCGAAGCAGCCTGGCCGGGGTGGAGCGTCGTCAACCTGCGTGACGACTTCGAAGCGCATCGCAGTCGCGTGGGGACACTCGTGGATTGGCCGGTGCCCGACTACGACGAGGAACGACGGCGGAGCATTGGACTGCTGCGCCGGCACGCGCACCGGCTGGCAAAAGCAGCTCCGGGCGGATCCGCAGAGCGCGAGTCCTGGGCCTCCAATCGGAGTGCGGCCGCCTTCGAGTCGCCGAATCGACTCGACGAGCTGCAAGCTCGCCTGACCCTGCTTCGCCGTTTGGAAACGTCGCGCTGAGCCTTCGACGGCCAGGACTTCCGGCCGGTGACGGCGGCGGCGGTGGAGTAGGGGGGCCGCGACCCGGCAACCGGGTTGGCGGACCGAGGTGAGAGTTTTGAGGCGCTGCGCGGTCCTTTGGGCGGGGCGGCGTACATGCGCAGACGCGCGGCACAAAGCGCGTTGAGATCGGGGCATGGCGAAGCGATGCCTTTGGCCCGCGCTCGTGTTCGCGTCGAGCTGTCTGGCGGCCGGCTGTGGTCCCGCGCCGAAGACGGTCGACGGGGGTAGCGAGAGCGGCGTCGTCTGTAGCCGCGAGCCGGGGCTTCGAGACTGCGGCGTGAGCTACCAGGCCGGCCAGCGCATCGACCTGCTCTTCGTCGTCGATGACGGGCCCGGCAGCGGCGCCACCCAAGCTAAGCTCGCGCGCGGGATCGGGGCCATGGTCGAACGCCTCGACCAACTCGGCAGCCGCGGGGACTACCGGATCGCGGTCACCTCGAGCTCGCAGCTCAACCCAGCCTGTCCGGGGGCGCTCGCCAACGGTGGGGAGCTCGAGTTCGAGAGCTGCCTCGACCGGGCCGAGGATTTCGCCGACGAGGACTTCGCCACCGCGTGCCAAAGCGTCTGCAGCGCGACGAGCGAAGAACTCGGCGTAGGGCCCCAGCCCTGGGTCGAGCGCGACAAGGGCGTCTGGAACATCGCCGGGGAACACTCGGCCGCGGATGTACTCGCGTGTTGGTTGCCCCGGGGCACGCGGGGCTGCGAGTTCGCTGCGTCCTTCGAGAGCCTCGCGCGCGCTGCCGTCGATGGTGGGCTCTTCGATCTGTGGGGACACCCGGTGATCATCGTCGTCGACGATGGCTTCGATTGTTCGGCCGCGATGGGGGCCGAGGACATCTTCGACCCCGAGGGGGCGCGCGTCTTTTGGCCGGACCCCGACGCCGAAATCCCCACGCAGGCGCTTTGCTGGACCGCCGGTGTCGCTTGCGAAGAGATCGACGGCGTCACCGTGTGTGGGCCTCGAGACTACGGGGCCGACGGCCTCGTGCTCGAGGAGGATGAGAGCGACGCCGCCGTACTGCGCCCCGTCGCCGAGCTCTTCGAGCTACTGCGCGAAGTCGAGGCCGTGGGCTGGGAGTCTTACCTGCGGCCGCTGAGTCTTTTTGGGATCGGCGGCTGGGCGCCCGACGGATCGCTGCGGATCGAGCTCGAGGGGAGTTCGGAGGACTTGGCCGAGTTCGGCGTCGCGGCGGGCTGTGAGGCCTGGGAGAGCACCGGCGTCGCGTGTGGGGAGGACGCGGACTGTGGCGCCGAGGAGCGTTGCGGGGCGGCCCAACGCTGCGAGCGACGCGAGGCCATGCCGCCGCCGGTGCGCCTCGATGCGTTGATCGAGGCGCTTGGGGAGGGTCGCCATGTGGGAGGCGCCCGGACCCATAGCCTATGCGCTGGGGACCTCTCACCGGCCCTCGAGAACATCGCGGCGCAGCTCGTCGAGTCCGCGCACCGCCCCTTGTGTGCGACGGAGTGCTTGTTGGACACCCAACCCGAGACGCTCATCGTCGACGCGCGCTGCGAGTTCGAGGAGTACACCGAGCAAGGCCGCCTGCCGGTGCCGGAGTGCGCCAAAGATGAGCTGGGCCACTACCTCTACGATGAAGCGCGGCAGGACTTGGTCATGCCCAGCGGCGAGGCCGAGATATGCTTTGCCGCGCTCGGCGATGTGAGCGGCGAGGCGACGGCAGCGAGCTTCGATGATGTCGACGCGGACTGCGTCGCGCACGGCTCGAACGTGGTCTTCCGTTTTGCGCGGCGACCTGGCGGCAGCCGCGACGGTCGCTCCATCACCGGGACCTGCGTGCTCGAGGAGAACAACGCGAGCGTGTGCCCGGTGCAATGAAGGTCGCGGCTAGGGACGGGTCTCGGCCTCGGCGGCCGCCTCGCTCCCGGCTTCACTCACCCGCGGACTTCGCAGGTCCGCCGTGCCCTCGAGGGCGGCCCCCGTGCGTAGCAAGTTGGCGAGCGTGAAGGCCACGGCCGTGGCGACGACGATCTGGCGCGGGCGTCGTTGGTCCCGCAAGTGGGCGAAAAGCCAGTGCAGGCCCAGGGCAAAGGGCGCGGTGAGGCCGGCGAGGCGGCGTGCACCGAAGGCGTCGCCGCCGTCGACGTCGCGGACGGTGGCCATCAGCAGGCACAGCAAGGCGGTGCTCAGCGCGATGCCGAGGGCGTCGTTGCGCTCGGCGTGGCGGCGGCGCATGGCCAAGGCGATGCCCACCAGGGCCATGGCGGCCAGCGGGGTGAAAGAGACGAGGCCGTGCACGCCAAAGAGCACGCGGCCGAAGTCGCCCACGAAATTCTCGAGGTCGAAAAAATCGAGGCCCCAGCGAAGCGGGCCTTGCTCGCTGCCGGGGTGCACGAGGGCGAGGACGACGAAGGGCAGCAAGCTCGTGGCCGCGAGGGCCGTCGCGGTGGCCATGCTTCGCCGGGGGCGCTCATCGTGCGCGCGCAAGGTCAGCCAGACCCACGGGAACCACAGCAAGTTCTGTAGCCGCATCGAACACGCGAAGGCCCAGGCCACGCCGATCCATAGGGGGCTCGCGCGCCGGCGCAAAGCGACGACCAAGGCGGCCACGGCCAAGGCGTCGCTGGCGTGCGGGTAGGCCACACGACCGAGCGCGTAGTAGGGGAGGACGAAGCCCAAGCAGGCCAAGGCCGCGGGGAGCTCGGGGCGCGGGTCTTCGGGGAGTGCGCGTGTGCACAGCCAAAAGCTCAGCCCCAAGATCGCGGCGATCGGGGCGACGGCGAAGCTCGGGGCGACGCTCTCGGGCAGGCCGAGCAGGTGGTGAAGCCACAGACCCGGCACCATGAGGAGGGCGGGGCCCAGCTCGCGGGGCGGAAAACGGGTCCCGTCTGCGGCGGGAGCGCAGCCGAGGCACCAACGATCTCCAAAGCGCAGGTACTGGTTGCTCAGGTCGAGGTCGCCGTCGAAGGCCAGGGAGCGGGCGCTCAGGTACAGGTAGTGACCGTCACCCGCGATCGCGTATCGGCCCGTGGGCGCCAGTCCGCTCGTGTACAGCGTGACCACCAGCAATGCGCCGGCCGACAAGGCGAGGGCCACGAGCAGGCGCCAGGGGATCTCGGACGATCTCGAGCCGGGCCCCGGGCGCATGGCGGCTCGAATAGCGAGCCCCCTCGATCCGTGCAAGGGCTGGGCGCGCGCATTTGCTATCGTAGCGGGGATGGGCGCTTGCCCCTACCGCCGCATGCGACCTCTCGGAGAGGGGGCCGTGGGCGACGTGCATCTTTGCGTCGACTTGGCCCGACGGCGGCTCGTCGTGGTCAAGTGGCTACGCGCCGAGGTGCACGAGGACTCCGAGGCCGCGCGCCGCTTCAACCGCGAGGCCGAGCTGATGGCGCGCGCCCACTTCGACGGCGTCATCCAAGTCGAGGACTACGGCGTCGACGACTACGGCCGGACCTGGATGGCCATGGAGTTCGTCGACGGCATGCCGCCCAACGCGGTCATTCAGCCGGGCGACCTTTGGTCCGTACACCGCCTCTTGCAAGGGGTTGGGCGCAGCTTGGACGAGCTGCACGGCCTCGGCGTCGTGCACCGTGACCTCAAGCCCGACAATGTGCTCTTGCGCGAGCGCCCCCACGGCTGGGAGCCGGTGATCATCGATCTCGGCATCGCCAAGTGGCTCTCGGAAGAGGCCGCCACCGCGACCGGCTCGGTCTTTGGCACCCCGCACTACATGAGCCCCGAGCAGTTTCGCGACACCAAGCACGTGGGCCCGGCCACCGATCGCTACGCTTTGGCCGTGATCGCCTTCGAGCTGCTCAGCGGGCGTCTGCCCTACGACGGTCGCAACTTGCCGACGCTGCTCAAGCAGCACATGGAAGACCCGATCCCGCCGCTGGCCGTGCCCCGTCGTCACGGCTCGCAACACTCGATGACCTTGCAAGGCTCTGGCCCGCAGCCGGTCATGCCGACGCCGCAGCTCGACGCCTTCATGCAAAAGGCGATGGCCAAAGAGCCGATGAATCGCTTTGGTTCCTCGCACGAGATGTGTTCGGCCTTCATGCAGGCGGCCGAGCGCGACGGGGTCTGGGAGAGCCGGCCGCGCCCGACGCCCTTGTACGAGATGCAGCCGCGGCCGATCATCCAGCTCGAGGGCCCCAGCGGCCTGGCGCGCTTCGACCTGCGCCAGGGGCCGGTGATCTTGGGTCGCCATGAGCGCTGCCAGTACGTGCTCGCCTCGCCGCGTTTGAGCCGCATGCATTGCGGCTTTTATCTGCACCGTGGGCGCGTTTGGGTAGGCGACATGCACAGCCAAAACGGCAGCCAGTTCGAGGGGCGACAGCTCACGGCCGGGGTGCCGAACGCGGTGCCGGGCGAGGGCTACAGCGCGCCGCTGCGCTTGTACGACATCGACATCAAGGTCACCTTGCTCCCGGAGTGAGCGGTGGCCGGCTCGCGTCCCTGGCTCGCCGTCTTCGCTGCCAGCGCCGTGTGGGGCGTGGTCGCCATCCTCGGCCTGGTGGCGGCACGCTCCGAGGCGAGCGCGCAGCGCAGCGCGCTCGGTCCCGACGCCAGCAGCCGCGCGAGCGTGGCCGCGCGGGCCGAGGCGACGCTGGTGGGGAGCGACGACTGCCGGCGCTGTCATCCCCAGCAGCACGCCAGCTGGCACCGCAGCTTCCACCGCACCATGACCCAGCGCGTGGGCGACCCGGGGGTGGAGTTGGCCGCACCCTTCGAAGGCGAGCAGCTGGTCTACGGCGGCTTTGTGGCGACCATGGATCGCGACGAGGCCGGTCGGCCGCGGGTGCGTGTGCGGGCCGAAGAGGGCGGCCGGCCCTTGCTCGATGCGCAGGTCGAACTCAGCGTCGGGAGCCATCGCTACCAGCAATACGTGGGTAGGGTCGGCGACGATGCGGAGGCGGGCCGCCTGACGCGCTTGCCGGTGGCTTGGCACATTGGCGAGCGGCGCTGGATCCATCTCAACGGTGCCTTCGTGGAGCCCGAGTCGGCCGAGGGCGACGCCGAGGGCTGGCTACGACATCTGAGCCGCTGGAACGACAACTGCGTGTTTTGCCACAACACCGAGCCCGTGCCGGGGCGCCTCGAGCTGGCGGCCGACGACGCGGCGCCGCGCTTCGAGACCGAGGTGGGCGAGTACGGCATCGCCTGCGAGGCCTGTCACGGCCGTGGCGGCGCCCACGTGCAAGCGCACGCGAACCCCTTCGCCCGGATGTTGGCGCGAGGCCAAGGGCCGGATCCCAGCGTGGCCCAGCCCGCGCGCTTGTCGGCGCAAGGCGAGGCCGACGTGTGCGGGCGCTGCCACGGCAACCGCATCGCCCGCGACATCGCCGAGGTGATGCGGAAGGGCGATGGCTTCGTCCCCGGGGCTTCGCTCGCCACGCACTCGCGCCCGATCTTGCCCGAGGCCCAGATCGCGGGGACGGAGGGGCTGCCCTTCGCCGCACGTTTTTGGCCCGACGGTCGGCCGCGCCTGAGCGCTTACGAGTATCAAGCGATGCGTGGATCCGCGTGTCACCTCGAAGGCGAGTTGCGCTGCGGGGACTGTCACACGATGCACGGCGAGGACCCGGACATGCAGCTGCGCGCCGAGGATCGCAACGCGCCCTGCGGCCGCTGTCACGCCCCAGCGAGCCTGGGCGGCCACGAGGGCAGGGGGGGACACGGCGGGCACCAAGGCATCGACGGGCGGGCGCCCGACTGCGTCGACTGCCATATGCCGCGCGTGACCTATGGGCTGCTCGAAGGGATGATCACGCACCGCATCGACAGCCCCGATCCCGCGGCGTGGCTCGGGCGGGCGGACCAGCCGGACGCCTGTACGCAGTGCCACGTCGACGCCTCTCGAGCCTGGGCGGCGGCGGCCATGCCCGCGCTGCGGCGCGGAGCGCTCGAGGGCTCCGACGCACGCGGCCGCTCCCGCGTCGGCGAGGACCTCTTTGGCGGCGATCCTCTGCAGCGCAACTTGGCGGCGCATGCCCTGGGGCGCGGCGAGGCCAGTGGCTCCTTTGCGCCGCGCCTCGCCTTGCTCATCGAGGCGATGGACGACGCCTACCCCTCGGTGCGCTGGTTCGCCTGGCGGGGGGCGCGGGAGCTCAACGCAGGCGGTGGCCGCGAGCCGCGCGACAAAGCCCTGCAAGAGGCGCTCATGCGCTTCGACTACCTGGCCCCCGTCGAGCGGCGGGTGGAGATCGTCGCGGCGCTGCGCGAGCGATGGGGGGCTGCGGCGAGCTTTGGGATCGACGCGACACGACGCGAGGCCCTGGTCGCGGGGGCTGACGACGAAGGTCTGTGGATCGGCGAGTGAGTTGCAAGCTAGGCTCGGCGCGGTGAAGGCGAGCACCCACCTTCGCGCCGCGCTCTTGCTCTTGGCGCTCTTTTTGGCCTCGGGTCTCTTGCTCGAGGCCGCCCTCGGTGCGCGGGCCGAGGCCTATCTCGGCGATCCCTTGCGACGAGAGTTCCTGCGCTTGGCCCATGCACACGGTGCCTTGCTCGCCTTGGTCAACGTTGCGCTCGCCTCGGCGATGGCGCGGCTCGAGACGCCCGAGGCGTGGGCGCGCGCGATTCGCTGGGGCGCTTTGTCCGGCGCGCTGGCCGTGGGTCTGGGCTTTGCCGGCGGCGGGCTGTGGCACGGGCCCACCGATCCGGGGCCGCTGGTGCTCTTTGTGCCGGCCGGTGCCTTCGCCTTGTTGAGCTGCTTGGTCCTGGTTGCGATCTCGAAGCCGAGCGATCGTGCGCCCCGAGCGAGCGACTCCGGCGCGCGCGACGACGACGCGTCGTGAGCCGGCGAGGCGCGACGCCCATGGGTTTTTTCTCGACCCCCGCAGCGTCGAGACTATGCTGCGCGACATGCCGAACGGGTCGACCCCATCGACGTCCGAAGCGCTGCGACCGGTGAACCCCGCCACGGGCGAGGCCTTGGAGCCGGTCGCTTCCGATGACGCAGCGAGCGTCGCCGAGAAAGTCGCGCGTGCCCAAACCGCGCAGCGCGCCTGGGCGGCGGATGGCTTCGAGGCGAGGGCCGACGCGGTCGCTCGCTTTGCGGCGCGCTTGCAAGAGCCCGAGGTCGCGGACGCGCTCGCGCACTCGGTCATGCGCGAGATGGGCAAGCCCATCACGCAGGCGCGCTCCGAGGTCGCCGTGGTCGCCGGGCGGGCGCAGAGCTTCATCGACGTGGCGCGTCGCGCCTGCGAGCCCTCGCAGACCGGGGGCGGGGGGACGCGCGTCGACGTCGAGTGGCGCCCCTTGGGGGTCGCCGCCGTCATCGCGCCGTGGAACTACCCCCTGAGCACCCCGAATTCCCTGGTGCTCTCGGCGCTGCTCACCGGCAACGCGGTGGTGCTCAAGCCCTCCGAGTACACGCCGCACACCGGCGCGAGCTACCACGCCTTGTTGGCGGCCGAACTCCCCCGCGGCGTGTTCGAGCTCGTGCAAGGCCAAGGCGCGGTCGGGGCCGCCTTGGTCGCGGCGCCCGTCGACATGGTCGCCTTCACGGGCTCGATCGCGACGGGCCAAGCCATCATGCGCAGCGCGGCCGGACAGATGAAGCGCCTGGTGCTCGAGCTCGGCGGCAAAGATCCGATGTTGGTGCTGCCGGGCGCCGATCTCGAGAAGGCGGCCGTCCACGCCGCGCGCGAGTCGGTCCGCAACTCGGGTCAGGTCTGCGTCTCGGTCGAGCGGGTCTTCGTGCCCAAGGCTGAAGCCGAGCGCTTCGCCGCCTTGGTCGAAGCCGAGCTGGCGACCTTGAAGGTCGGAGATCCGAGCGACCCCGAGACCTTCATGGGGCCGATGGCCAACGAGGCCCAACGCCAACACGTCTTGCGTCAACTCGAGCAGGCCGAGGCCGGCGGCGCCCGTGTGCGCGTGCGCGGCGAGGCGCGAGGTCCGGGTTGGTTCTTGACGCCATCTTTGGTCGTCGACGTCGACGAGGGCATGTCGCTGGCCAGCGACGAGACCTTCGGTCCCGTGGTGGCGCTGTCGAGCTACGAAGATCTCGAAGAGCTCTTGGCGCGCGCGAACACCACGCACTACGGCTTGGGGGCCTCGGTCTGGGGACCCGAGGGGCCGGAGACCGAAGCCGTGGCGCGCCGCCTCCAAGCCGGCATGGTGGGTATCAATCGCGGCTTGAGCGCGGCGGGAGAGGCCCCCTGGGTCGGTTGGAAGTCGAGCGGCTTCGGCTACTCTCGCTCGGTCGAAGGCATGCGCCAATTCATGCAGCCGCAGACCTTTTCTCGCCAAGTCTGAACACAGCGCAGGCGGCGCGGGCCAGAGCCGCGCGCTTTGCACTGGGCGTTGCCGGCGTGACAGCGCACATGCGCGCTTCGGTGGTAGATTGCCGCTGATGGCGGGTATCGCCGAGCTGGTTTCTCAAGCCGAGTCGCTGCAGGCCGAGGCCTTTGCAGTGGCGGGTGATCGGCCCTTCGAGCTGACGGGGGCCGACGGACAACGCTACCCGCTCGATCCGGTCGGGGGAGAGCGCCTCCATCAGCTGGTCGAGGCGACCCTCGACCAGGACCAGCTCACGGATCTGATGGTCGGGCGACCGGTGGGCTTTAGCCTCGAGGTCTCGGGCAATCAGTGGCGATTGCTCGTCGAGCCCGGATCCGAGGGCTTGTCCATTCGTGGGACGCGAGCGCGCACCAGAAAGACCGGGAAAACCGCGGCCATCGAGGACCTCGACATTCAGCTCGATGCGCCCTCGCCCTCGCCCGTGGGCTTTGGCGACTCTTCGACCTCGGGCCTCGGCTTGGTGGACCCGGAGAATCGCGAGCTGGAGAGCCGCCCCGATCCGGCGCCACCGGCCCGGGACTTCGACGCCTTCGCGCCTCCGCCGACGCCGCGCGGCGGCGATGGCTTCGGCGAGGTGGACGCGCCTCGTCCCGCGCACGAACTCTCGTCGACGCTCTTCGAACCCATGAGTCAAAGCGACGACACGACCTTGCTGACGCAGCGAGGCCGTGCCGCCCCCGCCCCGGAGGCACCCAAGAGCGCGCCTTCGAGCCAGAGCCAGAGCCCGAGCCCGAGCCCAAATCCGAGTACCGAGGCCAAAGCCAAGACGCCCACGCGCCGGATCGAGATGGGCTCAGGGAAGATGGTGCCGCCGCCCTCCCCGCAACGCACGCCCTCGGGGGCGCATCAGGCCGCCCGCGAAGAGCGGCCCTCGGGCACCTTGATGGCGATGCGCCCGCCCGGGATGGAGGCCGCGAACAAAGCCCCCCCAGCCTCGGGACGGCACGCACCCGCGGGGAGCATGCCGGCCGCGCCCTCGGCGGTCTTGTCGCAAGACTGGACCGGAGAGTTCAAGGCCGTCGAGGGGGGCAGCGCTCCGCGCAGCGAGGAGCTGGCGATGGGCTCGTTGTGCTTCGTGCGCGAGCTCTCCGAGGCCTTGGAAGCCGGCACGCGGATGGGCATGGGCGTCGAGGTCATCCGCGACGAAGACTTCAAGTCGGGACCCGGTCTCGAGCGCGGTCCCACGGTCTCAGCGCTCGGTGTCGAAGCGGGGGCCTCACTCATCGTCGATCTCGACGACCCGAGCCGGGGCCTCGGTTGGATCTTGCTGCGCCGCGAAGAAGGTTTCCGCGTCTTTGTGGTGACGCGGGCACTGCGCCCCGAGGGAGCGCGCCGCGCCCTGATGGGACTTCACACCAGTGAGCGCATCGAGTCGTGGCTCGACAGCGGGCCCGTCGTCGCCTTGATGGCCGGCGAATACATGCCTTTGTAGGCGGTGAGCGCGGCCGGTGGCGGGCCCCGTGGCCGAGACTTGGTGGTGCAAATTGAGGTGTGCGCCAGCTCAGCTTTTCTGCGCTTCACGCAGGGGGGGGACCTCCGTATAACTGCGCCCCATGAAACGACTGCACGCTTTGTTCGGACTCACCTTGGCCACCACCATGGTCGGCTGCGCCGACGATGGCACCACGGCCGAGGACGCGACCGCGTCCGAAACCGGAGACACGTCCACGTCTTCGGAGGGCGAGACGGAAGAAGGCAGCTGCGAGCCGGGCACCGAAGACTGCCCCTGCTACGCCAACCTGACCTGCAACACCGGGCTCGAGTGTGTCGATGACATGTGCGTGCCCGGCGACGGCGACGGAGACGGAGACGGAGACGGAGACGGCGACGGCGATGGCGATGGCGACGGCGACGGAGACGGCGACGGCGACGGCGACGGCGACGGCGATGGGGACGGCGACGGAGACGGCGACGGCGATGGCGACGGCGACGGCGACGGCGATGGCGATGGCGATGGCGACGGAGATGGAGACGGAGATGGAGACGGAGACGGCGACGGCGACGGAGATGGCGACGGCGATGGCGACGGAGACGGAGATGGCGACGGAGATGGCGACGGAGACGGAGACGGAGACGGAGATGGCGACGGCGACGGAGATGGCGACGGAGACGGCGACGGCGACGGAGACGGCGACGGAGACGGCGATGGAGACGGCGACGGAACCGGCGGCTCCTGCTCGACGCCCTTCACCAAGCGCTGCAATGCCAATGGCGACGTCGAGACCTGCTCGGCCAGCAACATGTGGGAGACCAGCTCGATCTGCCCCGAGAACTGCCTCAACGGCAACTGTGTAGCCAGCAGCACCTGTATCGCCAACCAGTACCGCTGCAACGGCTTGCTCGTGGAGCAGTGCAACCAGCAGGGCACCGGCTGGCTGGTTCAAGACGTCTGCAGCTTCGGCTGCGACAGCTCGAACTTCGTGTGCACCGACACCTGCTCGCCCGGCGAGCGTCGCTGTGTTGGCCAAGGCACCGAGGTCTGTAGCGGAGGTGGCGTGTGGCAGACCGACGTCAGCTGCGGCGCGAACAGCTGCCACGACGGCGTGTGCGCCGAGGACTCGATCATCTTGACCGGGTCGACCGAGGAGATGTGCGGCGACGTCTACGTCGACGGCGACGTCATCTTGGGATCGTTGAGCACCATCAACGTGGGCAGCTGCGGCCGCCTGACCATTCACGCCGACACCATCACCATCGACGCGACCTCGGCCATCGACGCGACGGGCGTTGCATGTGACCCGCGCGGCAAGGGCGCGAACGGCACTCACTACCGCGACGGCGGCGGCGGAGGCGGCCACTCGACCTCCGGTGGTTACGGCTACAACTACACCGGCTCCTCCCAGCCGGGCGGTTCGGCCTATGGCTCGCGCTACGAGCTGACGGCCGACGCGGGTGGTTGTGGAGGTAACGGTGGCGGGACCGGGCGCATGGCCGGCGGCGTCATCGAACTCTACGCCCAGACCGAGATCATCATGAACGGTACCCTGCTCGCGGACGGCGTCGACGCCCTGTCGGGGAACAGTTCCCAGGCGGCTGGTGGGGCGGGAGCCGGCGGTAGCGTCGTCCTCTACTCCGGCAAGGTCACCGTCGGGGCCTCCGCGACGATCTCCGCCGATGGCGGCTCGGGCAGCTCGGGTAGTTACCAGGGCGGCTACGGTGCCGACGGTCGCGTCAAGATCGTCTACGGCAACACCAACGCCTCCGACGTGAGTGGCTCGGCCACCATCGTCGGCCAGTACGCCGAGTCGGTCGCGCCGCCGTGGATCTTGTCCTCGAGCACTCACCCCGACGAGGACGCTTGGTACAACGACGGCTTCAACACGGCCCAGTTCGCCTGGCAGCGCCCGAGCGACTACGCCGTCAACGGCTACTACTGGCGCTTCAACCAGACCGAGTACCAGGTCCCCACGACGCTGACCGGTACCTTCAACGACACCGAGTCGCACCAGGAGAGCTACACCTCGGCCTGGAACAACGATCAGAACTACTTCCACCTGATCACGATGGACTCGGCCAACAACGCCGGCACCGTCGAGCACACCTACCGTATCCAGGTGAACTCGAACCCGCCGAACGTCTCGTCGAGCTCCCACCCCAATGAGAGCACCTTTTACCCGGCGAACGACGTGGCCATGACCTGGACGGACCCGCGGCCCACCGAGAACTACACGGACTACGTGTACATCTGGGACCGCTTCGCCAACACCACGCCCACGCCGGCCTTCGGCGTGCACGAGACCGTGCCCTCGGTCTTCAACACGGGCGTTCCGGACGGCATCTGGTTCTTGCACGTCATCAGCATCGACACCATGGGCTACCCGACGCGCAACGCGGACCACTTCCGCGTGAACATCGGCACCGAGCCCGACACCGGCAACATCGCCGGTACGGTCAAGGACGCGGGCAACAACGACCCGATCACCAACGCGACGGTCACCGTCAACGGCGGTATCTGGGAGGTCAACACCGACGGTGTGGCCGGGGCCTACTCTTTCGGGCCCAACTCGGTCTACGAGACGCAGGTCTCGGGATGGCCGCAGTGGAACGTGACCGTGAGCGCGCCCGGCTACCAGACGGGGACGGCCCAGGTTTCGGTCGCCGCCAACGGAACGACGACCCAAAACTTCCTGCTGACCCCGACCCCGTAGTCGCTAGGGCAGAAGTTCAAAGGGGCTGTGGCCGCGCGCCACGGCCCCTTTTTCGTTGGTGTGAGCTCGACGCGGCCTAAGGGCTGCTGCAGCTGCCCGCGCTGCAGCTCACATCGGCCCCGTCGCCGTAGGGACCGAAGCTGCTCTTGTTCGCGGGATCGACCACGGCGGTGATGTCGTCGGGGCTGTTGGCGTCGCCAAAGTCCACGTTGCTCGCCTCGAAGTAGATGCCCTCGTACAGATGGATGGCGCCCCCACCCGAGAAGCTCAAGAAGGGGTCGCTCATGGCCGTGTTGGCGAGCAAGGCGGAGTCATCGAGGGTGCATGGCGCGCTGGGCGAACAGCCATAGGCCAGGTGCAGCGCCCCCCCACAGCGCGCGAGGTTGTTTTGGAAGAGCGCGTCTTCGATGTGGACCTCGCCGCTGGCGAGGAGTCCGCCGCCGCAGCCTGCATCGTTCGTGACCTGATTGCCGATGAAGCGCGTGCGGGCGATGTGCGTGACGGGGTAGCTGTCGTCGGTCGACTGGTCGCTGATCTCCACCGCGCCGCCTTGATCCGAGGCCGTGTTGTCGATGAAGTCGACCTGGAAGATCTCCAGGCTCTCGGTGCGCCCGTTCGTGTCCTCGAAGATGACGGCCCCGCCGCGGGTCGAGCTGCAGTTACGGAAGGTCAGATCCCGCAGCGTAAACTCGTCGAAGATGGCCACGCGCACGTGACCGCCA
>JAUIJR010000431.1 GCA_030431075.1 Polyangia bacterium
GCGAAACACGCTCCAAGCCGAGGGACTCGCGGGCTTGTATCCCACCGGCGAAGGGGCGGGCTACGCAGGCGGCATCATGTCGGCCGCGATCGACGGCATTCGCGTGGCGCGGGCGTGCGCGGCCAGCCTGGGCGTCGGCGCCGGCCTCGAGTCCAAACTGCCCTAGCCGAGCTCGGCCGGTCCCAGCACCAGCTCCGCCTCGGCCAGCTCGCGCAAGCTCGCTTGGGCGCGAGCGAGCGCGTCGGGGGCCAGCGCACCCGCCGGCTGCTCGGCGACCCGACGAATCGCGGCTTCCAAGCTCGCGCCAGCGTGCAGGGCCTCGAGCAAGGCGAAGGCATGGGGCCCCAGCTCGAGGCAGTCGACGCGCCCGCCTTCTTCGGAGCGGCGAAGCAGCGCGACGCGCTGCTCACCCGGTGTCGGTGGCGTCCCGTCGACGAAAAAGGCGTGGACCCGGTACGCGTGTCGCAACAAGCGTAAGCTCGTCGGCGTGCGCAAGCCGAGCTCCAGGCGTGGGGCTGGCTCGGCGCCAGTTAGGGCTTCTTCCTCGGGGGCGAGGGCGCACGCGGCCAAGGCGGCCTCGTGTCGCAGCAAAGCGAGGGCCGGGCCCCGATCGGGGGCCTCGTGTTCGTGCCGCTCGACGAAGCGCACAAAGTCATGCGGAAGCTCGCGCAGGTAGGGCGATGCGCTGGCGCCAGCTGCCAAGAAAGCCTCGATCCAGCCCTCGAAGCGCGCCGCGTCGATCTGCGCGAGGCTGCGCGAGAAAAAGGCCTTTAGGGTCGCGCCGACGCCCCGGCGGACCAAGTAGCGGTAGACCTCCAGACCTTCAGGCGAGAGCGGCAGCTCGGGGTCGGCCCCGGGTTCGAGTTCGAGTTTGGGCGCGAGCAGGGCCGCGGTGAGCGAGTCGAAGGCGCGCGAATCGGACGCGTCGCTGGCGAGGCGAATCGCGGGCGGGCTCGCTTCGATGTCTTTCCCGTCGTAGGCGGTGAGAGCGCGTTGGTAGTGGCGATCGATTCTCACGACCTCCTGCAGCGCATCGGCGAGCACGAAGTCGTGGTCGCGCTCGTAGATCACCGGCAAGGGACCGCAGCGCGCGAGCACGCTCTCGAGCAGGGCGAGGACGGGGGCCGGGACCCGGCGGCTGTGGGTGTCGATCCAACGCCCGCCGAGGGCCGCCACGCGTTCGGGTCCGGCGAGGTGAATCTCGGCCACGCGCGACAAGGGGAGCATCTCGAGCGCAGCTTCGGGGTCGAGCCCCAAAGCCTCGCACTCGATCCACAAGTTGCTCAGATCCAAGAGCAGTCCCAGCTCCGGCGCGCCGTCGAACAGCGCGTGCAAGAAGGCCGCGCGTCGCTCGAGGGCGTCGCGCTGCGTCTGTCGGCCCATGGCCGCGTAGGCGCAGACGTTCTCGACCCGCAGGGGACGCTCGAGCAGATCGACGATCTGACGCGTGCGCGCGCGTACCCTCGCCAGGGTCGAGAGGTCCCATCGCAAGGGCAAGAGCTCGTGCAGCTGTGACCCGCCGTGGGCCGTCCAACACAGGTGCTCGCTGTAGCTTTCGATCCCCTGTCGATCCAAGAACTCGCGCACGGCCAGGAGATGGCTGCGCTCCAGGGGATCGTGTCCGCCCAGGTTCATGGCGAGGCCGTGGGCCAGCAAAGGCCGGCGGGCCGAGAGCGCGGCCAAGCCCCGCGCCACTGCGCCCCCGCGCGCGATGAAATTCTCGGGGGCCAGCTCGAAGCTGCGCAGCGCCTCGGGGAGCTCCGTGTCGGGGTGGCCGGCCGCATCGAGGCCGGCCCAGCGCAGGGCCAGGCCCACGCCCGCGGGGGGCCGGATCTCGTCGAGGCGGCCCGCGGACGCAGGATCCGGGGTCGAGGGCCCTTCGGAGCTCACGCGCACGCACCGCATCTTAGTGCCCTGGGCAGTCTTCGGCCATCTTCGGCCCGCGAGGTGCCCGCGCGCACATGTTGCCCACCGCTCGGCTCGGCTACAGTGGGGCCGGCGACCGACCCCGACTCGGATCCCCTCGCTGGTGATGGAGCAGCTGACCGCACGCAAGATCTTCGAGGACTTCGTTCCGGAGCGAATTGGCGAGGACCGCGAGCTCGCCGAGAGCATCAGCGGCGTCTACGAGTTCAAGATCCTCGGCGAGGGCACCTGGACCTTGGACTTCACCGGCGATGTCGGCATCGTGCGCGAGGGGGAAAGCCCCGAGGCCGATTGTTTCATCGAGCTCGACGGTGACCAGGTCCCGGAGATCATGGACAACCCCATGAAAGGCCTTCGCTTGCTCATGACGGGCCAGCTAAAGATCGCCGGCGAATATTCATTGGCCGAGCATTTAATCAAGGTCTTCGGCAACCGCGACGGCGAGCTCGCTTCGACCTAGCTTCGGCGGAATGCAGCTGCGCGCCGTGGCGTCGAGGCCACGTGACACGCTTGCGCTTTCGCTCCGCCACCGTCGCTTCGATCGTCCTTTTGGCCCCGCTTTGCGCGGTGGTCGGCCACGAGATGGTGATGGCGCAGCGCCTTCGCGCGCAGGTCGCCGAGCTCGAGCAGTCGTTGGCGGCGGCGAGCACGGCGCGGCCGGTGTTCATGGAGGAAAGCGCCGCGCCGGAGCCGGCCGGCGTGTGCCAGATGCCCTGGCCGGAGCCGGCCGGCGAGGTCGAGGTCGAAGTCGAGGCGGCGCCCGCGCCCAGCTGTGAGGCCCAAGCCGAAGCAGGGGCCTTGTCGCAGCCGGGCGCCTTTGCCTTCGTCGGCGACGGTCGACTGATCTTGGACAGCCACGTCGGCGTCGCCGGCGGCTACGGGAAAACCCACGGCGACGCGGTCGGACGCAAGGGCCCGGCCTGGGCCGAGCGCGGCGCGAACTTGTGGCAGCACGAGGGCTACGAGGAGATCGAGGGCGCCGAGTTCCGCTTGTTCGACGCGCACGGCGAAGTCTGCCGCGTCGAGATCGGCGACGCCTTTTACCGGGCGGAGGTCAGCGGTGACTTCGGCCTCGAGTGGGAAGGCGACGACTTCGAGGCCTTCAACGAGTACAGCGCGCGCGTGTGGGAGGAGGAGGCCGAGCTTCCCCAAGACCGCTACATCGAGCTGATCGCGCGCGAGCGGATCTTGGGCCTGGGCGAGACGCGCCTCGAGGTCGACTTCGAGGTCGTCGACGGGGACTGCGAAGGCGCCGTCTGGGCGCGCGCGGCGAAGCTCTCGGCGCCGACCTTTTGGCGCAGCGACGCCGACGCGGAGACCCTCGAGGCCGTGCGGGAGGAGCTGCGGGGGCACGAGAATTACCGCTGGTCGCGTGAACGCTTCGAGGAGCTCCGGCGCGACTACCCCGAAGAGGTCTCCGAGAGCACCTGGGTCGCGCACGAAGCCGAGACCCTGGAGATCGAGCGCTGGCGGCACCCGAGCGGACGCAGCTTGGACTTCGTCGCCCTCGGGGTGGCGGGCGAGTGCGGCGAGGGCGACACCCGCAGCGAGATGATCGGCACGGGGGGCAAGTTCGAAGACGGCCCCGGCACGGCGATGACCGTGTTCAGCGTCGGCGACGAGGACTTCTTCGTGCACGCGAACCGAGACGAGGAGCCCTACCTCTACCAGCGCAGCGACGAGGGCCAGGAGATCGTGACCGAGTTCGTGATCCCCTTTTACGGCTGCCCCTGCTGACTCAGCGGCAGGGCAAGTAGACGTCGATGAGCGCGCCGCTTTGGCTTTGGGCCCCGGCGGCGAACTCGAAGAGGGCGCGCTCGCGGCCACAGTTGCCGCGGGCGTCGCACTGCGGGCTGACTTGGTAGTCCAAGCTCATGGAGCGGACCCCGTGGTCGGCGAGTGAGCTGAGCTCGCCGGGGCCGCTGCGGCGGTCGCCGTCGTGGTCGGCCCAGACGACGAGCTCGCCGAAGGCCGGGTCTTTGTCGTCGATGCGGCCATCGTGGTTCTCGTCGAGCTCGCCCAGGGCCTCGAAGCCGTGGACGGCGCGACGACCGGAGGCGAGGCGGGTGCCCGAACCGAAGAGCTCGGCGCCGCTTTGGATCTGGCCGTCGCCGTCGAGGTCGCGGGCCAGCCACGGCGTGGTGGCCTTGGGCCAGTCGGTCGCCGTGCAGCTGTTGTCGCCGACGGAGAAGCTGGCCGCGTGGGGGTCCCCGACGTAGCTCGCGTACTCGACCGGTGCTTGGTCGAAGCTGAAGACGAGGGGGGTGTTGCACTCGGGGCTCTCCCAGCGGGTCACGCCCTCGTAGTCGACACAGGTGACGGTTTGCCCGGAGCAGGGGTCGTCCTCGTAGACTTCGGTCTTGAAGGTGTCGCCCGCCGTGCAGCCATCGCCCATGTCGCAAAAGGCCCACACGGATTGCTCGATCTCCCAGTCGTAGTCGCTGCAGGTCTGGACGCCCTGGCCACTGGCGCACAGCCGGTAGGCGGGGCTGCCCTCACTCGCGCCCGCGTCGCAGGCCTCGCCTTGCAAGTCGAGGTCCTCGTTGGCGAGGCGGTCTTCGGGGCCGGCGCCTTTGGGGTCGCAGGCGGACAGGGCGGGCAAGAGCAGGGTCAGGGCAAGCAAGCAGCGGTTCATATCGAGCCTCAGCTTGGATGTGCCACCGAGGGCCGCTTTC
>JAUIJR010000432.1 GCA_030431075.1 Polyangia bacterium
TGGCCACGCTGGGCGCAGCCGCGGCCGCCCTCACGGCCCGACGCGCGCACGCGGCGGATCCCATCGAGCTGCAGGTGCGACTCGAGCCCGATCAGATCGAGGTCGGCCAGTCGGCGCGATTGATCGTCGAGATGCGCGCCCAGGTCGCCGGCGCCGAGATCGAGTTTGAGCCCCCCGCTGGCTTGCAAGCTCGCCTCGAGCGCAACCAGTTCGGCACCTCGATGCACCACAGCTTGAGCGGCGGCGTGCGACGCTCCACGCGCGTCACCACGGCCTTTCACGTCTACCGAATTTTTCCCCTCGAGCCCGGGGAGTTCAAACTCGAAGTCGCCGTCGCGCATCCGCAAGGGCGCCTCGTCTTCGATCCTGCGCCGCAGCTCACGGTCGGCGGTCAGGCTTTACCCACCGCGCCGGCGACCCAGCCCGCCAAGGACCCGGGCGCACCCGCCCAAGCCCGCGGGACTTTGTTCGCGCACGCCCGGGCCACACCCGCGCGGGTCTACGTAGGGGAGCCGCTGATCTACGCCCTCGAGGTCTGGGATCGCACCCGGCAGCGGCGCCAGCTCGCGCTGACCGAGCGCCCGACCTTCAAAGACTTTTGGTCCGAAGAGCTCGAGGTCCGGGGGGAGCGACGCGGGCGCGCCGGCAACCAGACCTACCGGGTGCAACCCGTGATCCGTCGCGTGCTCTTTCCCCAACGGGCCGGCACGTTGTCGATCACGGCGGCCACCTTGCGCGCGACGCCCTTTGGGGGCTTCTTTTTTCAGCCGGGGCCGGCCACCGACATTCAGGCGCCCGCCGTCGAGGTCGAGGTGCAGCCGCTGCCCGCCAAGGGACAGCCGTCCGAGTTCAACGCGCACAATGTCGGCCGTTTCGAGATCTCGGCCGAGGTCGACCGCAAGACCATCTCCCAAGGCGACGGCGTCAAGCTGACGGTCGAGGTCGCGGGCGAGGGCAACATCAGCTTGGTCGAGCCCGAGCGTTGGCCGAGCTTGCCGGGCTGGCAGCGCTTCGATCCCGAGGCCGCGAAGCCGGTCGTGCAGGTGCGTGAAGATCGGGTCCGGGGCCGGCGCGCGTGGACCTTTTTGCTGGTCGCGCAAGAGGCCGGCAGCCTCGAGATCCCGGCGCACACGATCGCCTTTTTCGATCCGGAGGCCGAGACCTACCGGGTCGCCCGCAGCGAGGCGATCCGCGTCGAGGTGGCGCCCCGGGCCGGCTTCGAGGCGGCGAGCGGGGCGACGGGCGCGAGCGGTCCGAGCGGCGCGGCCTCGGGTCTCGAAGACGACCCCCTCGCCGAGGTGAGTGGCCAAGCCAAGGTGCCGCGCGTGCGGGTCGCCGCCCCGTGGTTGAGCGCGGCGCGCTTCGATCGCATCGCCGGCGGGATGGCGGCGAGCGCAGCTTTGGTCGCGGCCGCCTCGGCCGCGTGGGTGCGCTGGGGCCCCGACGAGGCCGCCCGCGAGCGCGCCCGCCGAACCAAGTGGAAGGCCGAGACCCTCGCGGCCATGCGCGGCAGCGTCGCCGACGGCGGCGAGGCCTTTTGGCGACACGCCGCCGAGCTCGCGCAGTGGCTCGCCTTGACCCGCCTCGGCGAGGGTCACGAAGGCCGCACGCGCGAGCAGCTCGCGCGCAGCTTGCGAGAGGCGGGTCTCGAGGAGACGGCCGTCGAAGCTTGGCGAGCTGTGCTCGATCGGGCCGACGCGGCGCGCTTCGGGGCCGGGACCGGCGACGCGAGCGAGCGCGAGGCGGCCGCGCGCAGCGTCCGGGAGATGCTCGAGGCCGAGGCCTGGCAGCCGGAGGCCAAGGCATGAGGCAGGCCCTCTCGCGCCTCGTCTCGTGTTGGGGCTCGCGCCTGTTGGGGCTCGTCTTGTGTCTGGCGACCGCTTCGATCCCCGCGCTCGCCGAGGCCGACGAGGTCGACGAGGCCTACGCCCGCGCCGGCGAGGCGGCCGCCGCCGGCGACTGGGCCGGCGCCATCGAACACTACGAGCACGCGCGCCGGATCTTGCCGCAGCGCTCGGCCCAGCTCAGCTACGACCTCGGGACCGCCTACGCCAACCACGGAGATCTGCCGCGGGCGAGCTACCACCTGATGCGCGCCCTCGACGATCCGGGCGGCAGCTCGGTCGAGGTCGAGCGGGACGCGCGACGCAACCTCGCCATCGTGCGCCGTCGCCTCGAGCTCGCGGCCGCCGGGCGACAAGCCAAGCTCACCGAGGGCCCAGATTGGCGAGATCGACTCGCGCGGGCGCTCGCCTCGACCAGCTTCGCGTGGTTGGTCTTGGCGGTGGGCGCCTTGGCGGTGGGCGCCGTCTTTGCGCGCAGCCTCTTTCGCCGAAGGCGCGGGCCGCTCTCGGCGTGGCTGGCGTGGACGGCGGGGATCGCCTCATTGCTCTTGTTGGCGGCCCATGTGGGCGCGCGCCGGAGCGATCGCGCGCAAGCGGCGTCGATCGTGCTCGAGGCCACGCTCGACCTGCGCGAAGGTCCGGGTGCGCACACCCCGAGCAAGCTGCGCTTGTCGGGCGGAAGCCGCGTTTGGGTCCGAGAACGGCGCTCTGGCTGGGTTCGCGTGCAAACGCCGGAAGCTTTGGTGGGTTGGGCGCCTGAGTCCTCGCTCGCGGCTCTCGATGAGCCGGTAGGCGCCGCTTCACCCGCAGCGGCGCGTGATGTAGGCGAAAATCCCACGTAGCTGACATCCGCCACCCCGAACTCCGCGCAGATCGTCGTGTGCGGGCGCAGACCCCAAAATCCCGTGGCACGTTCTCGGCGCCGGAGATATTCTTGTTCCCGCAGATGCTCGCTGTGACCGCTACGAAGATCCGCTCGTCGGGTCAAACGCCAGGGCTCGCCACGAGCTCGAGCGTCGGTCGCATCTACGAGGGCTACTTGCTCTCGCGGCCGATCGTCGGTCGCGGCATGGTGCTCTTTCGAGATCCAAACGGACGTCGCATGGTCACCACCGCGGTGCGCCGCATCTTGACCGCCGACGAAGAGGATCTGCTCTACGTCGAGACCGAGAACAGCGTCTATCGCCTGCACATCCGCGAGGCCCTCGGGGCCCCGGTGGTGACGGTGCGCAGCTCCGGCACGCGCTGAGCGAGGGCCGGGGCCTTCGGCGGCTCGCGGGCCGGCCGGTCTAGACGCGGTAGAGGTGCACGCGCAGGTACTCGCCGCGCGTGTGACCGGGCGCGATGGGATGGTCGGCGCTCGCGCCCCGGCGCTCGAAGGGGCGCAGCCCTGGATGCACATCGGCGACGAGGGCGTCGAGGGCGGCACCGTCGAGATGGTGGCTGCACGAGCAGACGACGAGCAGACCGTCGGTGTCGAGGCGCGTGCTGATCTCGCGCAAGGCGAGGCCCATGGCCTTGCGCGCGCGCGGCAGGTCGCGCGGGCTTTGGACGACCTTCGGCGGATCGAAGACGACACAGCCGAAGCGTCGATCGAAAGCGGCCTCGCGCAGCGGCGCGAAGATGTCGGCGGCGACCGCTTCGATCCGACCACAGCCGGGGGACTGCGCGCGCAAGGCGGCCGCGTTGTCGCGCACGTGCGCGAGCATGGTCTCGCTTTGGTCGACCGCGACGCAGTCGATCCCGCGGGCGGCGGCGTGCAAGGAGAAGCCGCCGACGTGGGTGCCCAAGTCGAGCAGCGGACGCCCATCGGCCGCGACGAGCTCGGCTACGCGGGCTCGGTTTTCGCGTTGGTCGTGATAGGCGCCCGTCTTTTGGGTCGGCGGGGCCGGAGCCGTGAGCGGGATCTGATGCTCGCGCCAGCGCAGTCGATCCGCGAAGGGGGCCCCGTGATCTTCGTGGCCGGCGGCGAAGCCCTCGCGCGCGGCTGCCTTGGCGGGAAATACGAAGCGCAAAGGGCGAGGGTCGAGGGCCGCGAGCGCGTCGGCGATGGCCGCCCGTCGCTCGTAGATCGCGGCCGTGGTCACCTGCGCGACGCGCTGATCGCCGTAGCGATCGACCACGAGGCCGGGGAGGCCGTCGCCCTCGGAGTTGATCTCGCGGTAGCCGTCGGTCTCGGGCAAAAGGCCCATCGCCGCGCGGCGCTCGAGGGCGGCGGCGATGCGGACTTCGAGCCAGTGCGTAGGCAAGGGCGCGGGATCCCAGCTCAGCATGCGCACGCGGATCTTCGAGTCCGGCGCGTAAAGTCCCCAGCCCAGGGGGCGACCGCGCGCGTCGAAGAGCTGCACCAGCTCGCGCGGATCCGGCGGCCCCTGCACCTTGGCCAGCCATCGATCCTGAATCCAGGTCGCGCGCTGCTTCGCGTGGCGATGGGCGTCGCGTCGAAGCTGGGCGCGCACGGGCACCGCGCGATGCTACCGGTCGGCTGCCGGAGCGGCTATGGTCCGGGCGTGCTCGCCTTGGTCCTCGCCGGCTTGGTCGCCGGAACCGCGCCCGCCGCGGAGCCCGCCGCCCCGAGCGGCGCCGAGGCGCCTGGGGTCGCACCCGAGCCCGAACCCGCACCCGAGCCGGAGCCCGCCCGCGCCCGCAAAAAGCGCTCGCCGCCATCCTTCGATGCGGCCGCCTTGCTGCGCTTTGGCGTCATGCCGGGGCAGACGCGCGACTTCAACCAGCCTTTGGCCTTCGGCTT
>JAUIJR010000433.1 GCA_030431075.1 Polyangia bacterium
TTCGCCGCCGCAAGCCCCGTGTTCGCCTCTCGCCCCAGATCCACGGTGGTGGCCACGAGCGCGGCAACCGTTCGGGCACCTTGAACGTCCCCTCGATCGTCGGTTTCGGCGAGGCCGCGCGTCTGGCCCGCGCCGAGATGGAGAGCGAGGCGGCCAAGATCGGCGAGCTGCGCATGTACCTGCAAAAGCGCCTCACCGACGAGATTCCCCACACCCAGATCAACGGAAGCCTCGAGCATCGCCTCCCGGGCACCTTGAACATCTCCTTCAGCTACGTCGAAGGCGAGTCCCTGCTCATGGGTCTCAAGGATGTCGCGGTCTCCTCGGGATCGGCCTGCACCTCGGCGAGCCTCGAGCCCAGCTACGTGCTGCGCGCGATGGGCCTCGACGACGAGCTCGCCCACTCGAGTCTTCGCATCACCGTCGGTCGCATGACCACGCGCGAGGAGCTCGACTACGTCGCGGACCGGATCCGCGAGATCGTCGAGCGACTGCGCGAGATGAGCCCTCTTTGGGAAATGGTCCAAGAGGGCATCGACCTTTCCACCATCGAATGGACGGCTCACTGAGGCCGCTCCCCACCCCCAAAGGAACACCACCATGGCCTACAGCGACAAAGTCGTCGATCACTACGAGAACCCGCGCAACGTCGGATCCTTCGACAAGAAGGACACGGACGTCGGAACCGGCATCGTCGGGGCGCCCGCGTGCGGTGACGTGATGAAGCTTCAGATCAAGGTCGAAGACGGCGTCATCAAGGACGCCAAGTTCAAGACCTACGGCTGCGGCAGCGCCATCGCCAGCTCGAGCCTCGTGACCGAATGGGTCAAAGGCATGCGGGTCGAGGACGCGGCCGAGATCAAGAACAGCCAGATCGCCAAGGAACTCTCCTTGCCGCCGGTCAAGATCCACTGCTCGGTGTTGGCCGAGGACGCCATCAAGGCGGCCATCGCCGACTACCAAGCCAAGCTCGCCGGCAAGAGCGAGGGCTGATCGAGGCAGAGCATGAACGCCACCGCGAGCACGAGCGCCAGCCCGGCCGCTGCCGGTAGCGAGAAGTCCGAGACGCGCACGGGGGTCCAGATGACCTCGCGGGCCGCGAAGATCATGCGCGACCAGATCACCAAGCGCGGCAACCCCAAGGCGGTGGTCCGCTTCGGTATCCGCGGCGGTGGCTGCACCGGCTTTTCCTACCTCTTCGAGTTCGATGACCGGGGCCCCCGCGACAACGACCACGTGGTCGAAAAGGACGGGGTGACGATGGTCGTCGACCCCAAGAGCATGTTCTACGTCGACGGCACGATCATCGACTTCGAGACCGGCATTCGTGGCCACGGGTTCAAGTTCGACAACCCGCAAGTCGACGACAGCTGCGGCTGTGGCGAGTCCATCTCCTTTTGAGGCTCCCGTCGACGTGACCTCGAGCGAAGCTTCGCCGCCGGCGCCCTTGGAGCGCTTCGACCCCTCGCGCAACCATTTCGAGCGCCTCGGGTTGGCGCCGGCCGTGGCCTTGGATCGCGAGGCCCTCGAGTCCGCCTATCTCGAGCGCTCGCGCCGGGTGCACCCCGACCGCTTTGTGACGGCGGACGCCGCGACCCAGCGCCTGGCCATGGAGCACGCGGCCGCCGTCAACGAGGCCTACCAGGTGCTGCGCAGCCCGCTTCGCCGCGCCGAGTACCTGGTGAAGCTCGGCGGCATCGACCTCGACAGCAGCGACGCGGGCACCGGCGCGCCCAAGCCCACACAGGCCTTCTTGATCGAGATGATCGAGCGGCGCGAGGGTCTCGAGGCCGCCACCGAGGCAGGCCTCGAAGCGCTCGAAGATCTGGCCGACGAGCTGGCCGACGAGCGCGAGGCGATCGTCGACGCGGCGGTGAAGGCCCTCGAGTCCGGTGAGGTGGCCAAGGCCGCCGAGGCCCTGGTGCACGCGCGCTACCTGGCCCGCCTCGCCGACGAGATCGAGAACGCCAAGGAGTCCGCCGCATGAGCGACCTTCGCAGCGCCAACACCCTCTTCCAGATCTCGGAGCCCGATGCCGGCAACGAGCTCGACCGTCGCGAGGCCGGACGTGCGATCGGCATCGATCTCGGCACGACGCACTCGCTGGTCGCCGTGGCCCCTTCGGGAGCCGAGCCGCGTGCCCTCGCCGACGCGCAGGGCGAAGCCTTGTTGCCCTCGGTGGTCTCCTACGCCGACTCGACGCCGCTGGTCGGAAGCGAGGCGCGCGCGCAGCTGGTCGAGTCGCCGCAGTCCGTGCTCGTGAGCGTCAAGCGCTTCATGGGGCGCGGGAGCGAGGACATCGACTTCGACCACCCCTACGCCTTGGCCCCGGGTGAGGGGCAGGCGCGCTTCGAGGTCGGCGGACGCGAGGTGAGCCCCATCGAGGCCTCGGCCGAGATCCTCGTGGCGCTCAAGCGGCGCGCCGAAGCCGAGCTGGGCCACGAAGTTCGCGGCGCCGTCATCACCGTCCCGGCCTACTTCGACGACGCCCAGCGACAAGCGACCAAGGACGCCGGGCGCATCGCGGGCCTCGAGGTCTACCGCCTCTTGGCCGAGCCGACCGCGGCCGCCGTCGCCTACGGTCTCGACCGTGGCGGTCAGGGTCTCTTCGCCGTCTACGATCTCGGGGGCGGCACCTTCGACATCTCGATCTTGCGCCTGCGCGACGGCGTGTTTCAGGTGCTGGCCACCGGGGGCGACTCGGCCCTCGGCGGCGACGACTTCGATCGGGCGGTGGCCTCGGCCCTCCTCGAAGACGCGGGCGTGTCAGCCCCCTCGCCGAGCCAACGTCAGGCCCTGGCCCTCGAGGCGCGCCGGGTCAAAGAGGCGCTCTCCGAGGCCGAGCGCTGCGCCGTCTCGGTGCCCGCCTTGGGGATCGAGACGGAGCTCTCGCGCGAGCGCTTCGAGGCCCTGATCGCGCCGTGGCTCAAAAAAACGATTCGCGCGTGCCGCTCCACCCTCAAAGACGCCGAGCTACGGGCCACCGAACTCGACGGCGTGGTGTTGGTCGGTGGATCGACGCGTGTCCCGGCCGTTCGGGCCGCCGTCGAGGACTTCTTTGGCCGAGCGCCGCTGACCGACCTGGACCCCGACCGCGTCGTGGCCTACGGCGCGGCCATCACCGCCGACCTGCTCAGCGGTTCGAAGCGCGAGGGCATGACCTTGCTCGACGTCGTTCCGCTGAGCCTCGGCCTCGAGACCATGGGCGGCATCGTCGAGAAGATCATTCCGCGCAACGCGACGATCCCCATCGCCGCGCGGCAGGTCTTCACGAACTACTCCGAAAAGCAGACGGGGATGAGCATTCACGTCGTCCAAGGCGAGCGCGAGCTCGCGGACGCCAACCGCAGCCTGGCTCGCTTCGAGCTCAAAGGGATGCCCAGCTTGCCGCCGGGTATGGCGCGGGTCGAAGTGACCTTCCAGCTCGACGCCGACGCCCTGTTGACGGTGACGGCCACCGAGCTCATGACCGGCGTGCAGCAGCGCGTCGAGGTCAAGCCCACCTACGGGCTCGGCGACGAAGAGGTCGATCGCCTCGTGATGGAGAGCCTCGACCACGCCGGCGAGGATTTCGCTGCGCGTGCGCTGGCCGAAGAGCGGGTCGAACTCGGCCGCGTGGTCCTGGCCGTGCGTACCGCCTACGACGAGATGGGGTCGATCGAAGGCCTCTTGCCCGAATCAGAGCGCGCGCCCCTGGTCGCCGCCCTCGAGGGGGCCGAAGCCGCGATGCAAGACGCCTCGATCGACGACGCCAAGGCCATCAAGCGTGCCCGCGAGTCGCTCGAGAAAAGCAGCGAAGCCTTCGCCCGACGTCGCATGGAGCGCGCACTTCGGGCCGGGATGGAGGGCCAGTCTCTCGCCGAGATCGAGGCCGCCTTGGCCGAAGAAGACAAGCTCGAGCGCCGCCGCGGGGGCCACGGCGCCGAGACCATCGAGTCCGAAGGACCCCAAAGCTGAACCACGGAGTTGATTGGCCACCATGCCGCGCGTGAAATTCATCGGAGGACCGGACGGCGAACGCGTCGTCGAAGCCGAGTCGGGCATCACCTTGCTCGAGCTCGCCGAAGAGCACCACGTCAAGATGGGCTCGGCCTGCGGCGGCGTGTGTGCTTGCAGCAGCTGTCACTGCTGGATCCGCGAGGGCGAAGACTCCCTCGAAGAAGCGAGCGAGGCCGAAGAGGACCGCCTCGACATGGGCTTCGACGTGCGCCCCTACAGTCGCTTGGGCTGTCAGGTGCAGGTCGGTGACGCGGACCTGGTCGTGGAGCTGACCGAAGAGTCGCTCCAGACTTGGTACAACGAGCACCCGGAGCACCGGCCGGACAAAGGCTGAAGGCGCTCAGCCTTCGACGCTCGCGCGCGCCCAGGCGAGCAACACCACCGTGCCGGCCAGCGCCGGCAGGTTCACCATCAGCACGTTGAAGGTCGCGCCGTGCACGAGGCATGAGGCGCTGTCGACGATGAACCACGCGAGCACCGTGCCGCCGTAGGTCCACCAGGCCCAGCGCCGGCCGGGGGCGAAGCGGACGAGCATGGCGAGCATGAAGAACTGCGCCGCAAAGACGGCCCCGATGGCCCCGAA
>JAUIJR010000434.1 GCA_030431075.1 Polyangia bacterium
TCGGGAAGTAGCTCGACGCCCGCGTCGAAGGGCAGTGGCCCTCCGAGAGGCGATCCGCACGACGCGCCCCCGGAGGGCCTTTGACCCTTCGTCTCGGATGCGGACGCACGAGCTCGCGCGTCCCAAGTTCGAAGCGCGGCACCATGCGCCGACCGGGGTGTCGGATCTTGGGACGCCGAGGCGCGAGCGAGCTACGCCGCTGATGCATCACGAAGGGCGATGCCGGGGCATCGCGCTCGATTGAAAGACGATGCGGGGACGCGTCCGTTCGCGGACGCCGATGCGCGGGCTGCGTTCGCAATCGAGACGCGAAGACTGTCCGCTTCCGGACGCGTCCGAATGCGGTCACACGTGCGTCCACGCGGGTTTGCAATGCGGTCCTTTTGCGACGCGCTGCCTAGCATCGCTGCACGGTCGAGGACGGCGACGCGCCAACGAAGAGCCGATCGCCCCGGCCCACTTCTCGAGCAAGTACAGGAATGACGACGATGGATCGAACAAACATGAAAAGACTGACGATGCTCCTGGCGAGCACCTTCGCCTTGAGCCTCGCCGCGTGTGGGGACAAGGGATCCGGCGACGAGAGCGGCAGCACGACGGCGCCCACCTCCAGCAGCTCCGGCGAGGCTGGCGAGACCGGCGATGCGAGCTCCGGGAGCACCAGCACCGGCATCTCGACCACCAGCGACGGCTCCGGCTTCGTGAACAGCGACATGAACGCCGCTTGCGGTGAGAGCTGCGACATCTGGACGCCGGGTGACTGTGGCTCGGGCCAAAAGTGCACCTCGGTCGGCTGCGAAGTCGGCACCACCGCGTGGGACTCCAACGTCTGCCGCGACATCCAAGGCAGCAAGCAACTCGGTGACGAGTGCGAGTACCTGGGCACGGGCATCGACGGCAACGACGACTGCGACGACGGCCTGATGTGCTGGAACCAAAACGCCGATACCGGCTTGGGACTTTGCGTGGCCTTTTGTACCGGCTCGGCCGCGGCGCCCAACTGCGCCAGCCCGAACATCTGCGTGATCGCCAACGACGGCGTGCTGCCGATCTGCTTGCCGCAGTGTGACCCCCTGGTCCAAGACTGCGACAACGGCGACCTTTGCGTGCCCGACTTCAACGAGAACGGATTCGTGTGCGTGCTCGATGCAAGCGGCGGCATGTCGCCCTACGGCGCGCCTTGCCAGTACGCCAACGGCTGCAACCCCGGCTTGATGTGCATCGCGTCGGACTCGGTCCCCGAGCCCGAGTGCGCCACGGCGGCCGGCTGCTGCTCGCCGATGTGCGACCTCAACGAGCCGAACACCTGCCCGGGCAGCGGCCAAGAGTGCCAAGCCCTCTACCAGCCGGGTAACGCGCCTCCTGGATTCGATCACATGGGTGTCTGCGCCGTCCCGGCCTGACCCCGTCCCCTGACGAAAGACTGAGACGACAGTCGGGCGTGGACCTCCGTGGTGGGGGGTCCACGCTTTTTTTTGCGGTCAGCTCCGGTCGGCTCAGATCGCCGTCGGTGCGAGGCGCAGCGACGCCAAGCGCGGCGAGTCCGGGTCGAGGCGAGCACACAGGCCCATCGCCTGTTGCACCGCCTGCTCGCCGTTACGCACGAGCGAGGGGTGATAGGCGTTGTGGATGTACCAAGTGTTGGCCACCCCTTGGACCGCGTCCGAGTTCATCGCCATCACCTCATCGACGGCCGTGAAGGCGTCGGTATCGAAGATCTCTTCGTGGTCGATGGTGTCGGGTCGCGGGTAGTCGAAGCGCTCGGGCGTCGGGTGCGACTGGTAGCTCTTCCACAGCTTGCGGACGCCGGTGCGCAAGCTCGAGTAATAGGCGCGCGCGTTGACCGTCAGCTGCACCACCCCCGTCTCGCCCACGATGGCGTCGTCGTCGTGCAGCTGCACCTTGTTCGGGGCGTTCACGAAACGCTCGAGACGCGCCCGAATCTCGCGGGTGCCTTCGACCTCGAGCATCTGCGCCGCATGCCAGGGCGGACAGGCAAAGACGACGTGGTCGAAACGCTCGCGGCGCGAGACCTCGCCGTGCATCCACTCGACTTCGAGCCCGTCGCCATCCGCGGCCGTACGCACGCGTTGCACTGCGGCCGCGCACTCGAAGCGCGCGCGCGGGTTGTCCTTGCGCAGCGCCTTGGCCAAGCCCAAGAAGCCGCGATCGATGCTGAAGATCCGATGGCGCCCGAAGCCGGCGAAGTTGTTGTGCACGTTCGCCATCAGCCCCATGAAGGCCGAGTCGGCGATGTCGTTGTAGGTCAGCGCCCCCATCCACAAAAAAGCCCGCACGGTCTCGCGCACGGTTCGCGGCAAGGCGCGAAGCCCCGTCGCCGCCTCGATGTGGCGCAGCTTGATGCGCGCGATGGGGCCGGGCCGCACTCGGCGAACTTGCTCGAGCCCGAGGTACAAACCCAAGTAGCCGACGAGATAGCCGAAGCTCGCGCCCATCATCGCCCCGCGCCGCAGCTTGCCGTCCACGTGGGGATAGTGGATGCGAAAGGTGTCGTCCCACTTCACGCCACCGTCGGGGATGACCTCGTCCACCGTCAGCGACATCCCCATCAGCTCGCACAACCGACGCAGGCGCAAGTTGTGCTCGAAGACCTTGACGGCCCCCATCTCGATGTTCTGCCCGTCGCGCTCGATGGTGCACCAGTTGCCACCGACCTCGGCGCCGCGCTCGAACACGCTGACCTCGAAGCCCTCGCCGAGTAGCCAGGCCAAGGTCAGGCCCGAGGCGCCCCCCCCGACGACGGCGATGCGCGTGGGTGAGGTGCGGTAGCTGGCGACGCGCTCTCGGCTCGACATGATCACCTGGGCGACTACCCCGCCGGCGCGCGAGCTGTCCAGCGTCGGGGCGGATCGGGCTCTCGAACGGGGCTCTCGGGCGCGCTCAATCGGCCAGCCAGATGACGGTGACCGCCTCGCCGCCCTCGCGCGGGAGACCGCCTCGGCTCTTGCGCACGTAGTCGAGGGTGCGCAGGCGTTCGCGGACGGCCTTGCGCAGCGCGCCGCTTCCGTGACCGTGCTGCACGACGACCACGTCGAGGTCACGGGCCAAGGCCTCGGCCAAGAAGGCTTCGAGGCGATCGCAAGCGTCGTCACTGCGCTCGCCCACCACGCGCAGCGCGTTGTCGAGCCCGATCTCGACCGGAACGGGATCATCGCCGAAATGCCGCGCCGCCTGACGTTCGGAGCTGGCGCGTCGAAACTCGAAGACCGGCCTGGCCTTGCCGCGCTTGGGCTTGGGCTTGGCTCGGGACTGGCCGCCCTCGGCTCCATCTGCTGGCAAGCGAAGCTCGCTGCGCTTGACCGTCGTGCGCAAGTTCTCCAGCTGCACCGTGACTTTGTTGCCCTTGATCGCGACCACCTCGCCGCGCTGACCGATCCCGGCCAAGAGCACCGACTGCCCGACCTCGAGCTCATGGGGCGCCTCGCCCGGCACCGGCGCCGGCGCTTCGCGTTCGCGATCCAACACGGCCTTGGCCTCGTGCGTCGCCTCGTGCGGGGTCGGCAAGCCGCGCGGGCGCGAGGCGTCCATGCGCCGCAGCGCCTTGCGTCGCGCCCTCAGCTCGCGCTCGAGGGCCCGTAGCTCACCCGCCGCCGCAGACCAGGCTTGGACCTTGCGGGTCTTCGCCCCCGACTCGAGGCGCCTCTCTTTGTCGTCGAGCTTCGAGGAGCGGCGTCGGACGGCGGCGCGGTCTTTTTCGAGCTCGGCCCGCGCATCGCTCAGGGCGGCGCGTTCTTGGGCGATCGCCTGCAAGAGCACGTCGACTTGCAAGGCCGCGTCGTCCAGCATCGCTTCGGCCCGCTCGACGATCTCGGGGTCGAGACCCAATCGGCGGGCGACGGCCAGGGCGCTCGAAGAACCGGGGACGCCGACGGTCAACATGAAGGTGGGGGCGAGGCGCTCGAGGTCGAAACCCACCGCCGCGTTGATGAAGCGCGGGTCCGCCGGCGGGACATCTTCTTCGCCTTCGACGGCTTCACCGCGCCCGAGCAGCTTGAGGCGCTCGTAGTGGGTGGTGACGACCACCGTCGCCCCGCGCTCGACCAGGCCGTAGAGCATCGCCTCGGCCAAGGCCGCGCCTTGCTCCGGATCGGTCCCCACCGCGATCTCGTCGAGCAGCACCAAGCAGGCACCGGGCGCGCGCGTCGCCGCTTCGAGGGCGTACTCGACATGGACGACCTGCGCGCTGAAGGTGCTCAGGTTGGCCGCGATCGACTGGTCGTCACCGACGTCGCTCACGATGCACTCGAAGTGAGGCAATATCGCCCCCTCCCCCGCCGGAATACGAACACCCGCCTTGGCCAGCAACACGCAGCTCCCGATCGTCTTGAGCGCCACCGTCTTGCCACCGGCGTTGGGCCCCGAGATCACCAGCGCGTGCCCGAGCGGCAAGCTCAGGTCGTTGGGCACGACCTCTTGCCCTGCCACGAGCATCTGTGGATGACGCGCCCGCGGCAGATGGATCTGCGCGCCGGCCTCGTCGACGCCGCAGATCTTCGGTTCTACGCCGTCCCAGGACTGCGAAATCGACAG
>JAUIJR010000435.1 GCA_030431075.1 Polyangia bacterium
GCACCACCGCGCTGGCGATGCCGGCCTTGCGCACGCGCTGGGCCGCGTCGCCGGTGCGGGGGGAGACGTGCCCGACGAAGTTGCTGCGCACCATGTCCGCGCTGTGCGAGCGCGCGACCCGAGCCAAGGGCTCGTCCCAGACCAACGCGGGCAGGCCGGCCGCCTCGCGGGCCTCGTTGAGCGCCCGAAAATTTTCGCCCTCGACCGTGGCCGTGGGCACCTTGGGCCCCACGCGCTCGAGGGTGTAGCGGATCTCTTTGGGGCGCGGCACGCCGCAGTGAATCGGGAAGTTGGCGACGACCTCGGGCCCGTGGGCGCCGGTGGCGAAGAGCTCCACTTGGTAGACGCCCGGCTTGGCCCCACACGAAAAGCCCGCCTCGATGCCGCCGTCGTTGGCCCGCATCACGGGGAGCTTGCGCCACTGCCCCTGCGCGTCGACGAGGTGCAAGTCGGGCTTGGTGCGCGCGCCGATGAGCTTGCCGCGCAGGCGCAGGGACTTGCCGGCCGGGGCTTGGGTGGCGATGGGCTGTATCTCGAAGGCGCGATCGATCAGGCCCACCATCATGCGCAGGCCGCCGCCAGGACCCTTGGACACGCCGACGCCGACCTTCCAGTTGCCCGGCGTCGCCAACAAGGCGCGTGCCGAGGCGGCCAGGGCCTCGATCGGCTCCTCGCAAGGGGCCGAGGGCTTGGTCTCGCAGTCCGCCGGGTCGGGGGTGAGCTCGACGATCATCACCTGCGGCGGCGCGTCGGCGATCCCGTGCCAGGCCAGAAGGCCATCGACCAGCTCCGGCGGCATGTCGTTGCGGCTCGGTGTGGCCCGGGCGAGGCCCCGCATCATGCGAGACAAGGCCAGGTCGTGTTCGAAGCGGGCGGCGCCCCCCGACTCCAATCGCAACAAGACCGCGGTCTCGGTGGCGCTGAGCCGGTGGTCGACCGAAGCCCCGTAGCGGGCGACCGGAGCTTCGCGCGGACGGTGCTGGTGTTCGCTGGTGGTGATCGCGGCGGCGCTGCCTCGCCGCGCGCCCGCGGACTGCCCCTCGGGCGCCTCGCTGCCCGGGGTCGTGGCCGGACAAGCGCTGCCCGTCAGCAGGGCCAAGGCGGCGACAAAGACCGAAGCCCGCCGCTTCACTCGCCCACCACCTCGTCCGACAAGGTCAACTTGGCCGCCGACACCCAGTGGTGAAAGTCCGGCTCGCGCGTCGGGGTGAGCGCTTGCCCCGACTGGCGGCCCTTGGCGTCCTTGTCGAGGCGAAAGATGTTCATGCGCAGGGGTGTGCCCGGCCCCACCGGACACTCGAGCCGAGTCTGGGCGCACAGCTCCGGCCAGGGAAAGGCCGCCTCGACCCGCCAGGCGCGGTCACGATCGCCGCGCGCGTTCAAGCTCCCGTCGACGGTGACCGCGTGCGACCACATGCCGTTGAAGCCCTCGTCCCCGTTGCGGTGCCCTTGAAAGGCCGCGTCGAAGATCACGTTGCGGGGCGAGACTTGATACTCGAGGTAGCGCTCCACGCTGGGCCCGCCGGCGACGAAGACCTCGAAGGCCTCTTGTCGGTAAAGCGGGTCGTCTCGATTTTCGTACTCGCTCCAGATGTCACTGTCTTCGAGCTCGGCCGCGACGTAGAGCGCCTGCGCATCCCAAGCCAGCCACACGCGCGAGCGCCCCTCGGCGACGGGCTCGCCGTCGAGGCTCTCCAGCAAGGGGTGGCCGGGGGTCGACCAGAGCACCTCGTCGAGTTTCCCATCGATCTCGGGTGCGCGTCCGGCTCGGGGAATCGAAAAGCTCAGGGGTCGCGTCTCGACGGGGACCGAAGCCAAGCGCGCGCGGACCCCGGCGCGGTAGCCGTCGCTGCGTGGGGCCTCGCTGCGCGGTCCCGCGACGACCTCGATGGCCGGCCCCTCTTCACTGGCCCGGCGCTCGAGCACGAAGATCGCGCTGCGCGGCATCCAGTCCGCGGGCAGCTCGAAGCTCGCGCGCTGCGGCCCTTCGCCCAGGGTCATACCCACCCACTGGGCCCGCGGGTCCTCGGGCAAGTCGAGGGCCGAGGCCCCCATCGCCGAGATCCATTGGCGGGCGCCTTCGCTCGGCGGCAGCAGGCCCACGCGCGCGGGGCCACCTTCGGCGCCGCGCAGCGTGAAGCGGACTTCGACGCTCTCGCCCGGGCCCGGGGTCGCCGGCTCGACGACGACCTCGCCCAAGGTCGCGCCGTCGGCGAAGGTGATGAGGTGTTGGAACTCGCGCTTCGCCGGGTCCGCCGCTCGCAGCTCGAAGAGCGCGCGCGGCTCGCTCGGAGGCGGGTCCTCGCTGCAACCCGCGACCAGCGTCATCGAGCCGAGGCAGATCGACAAGGCGCGGCGAAAAGCGACGCGACGCATCCGGCCTCGCTGCGCTCAAAAGCGCAAGACGGTCACTCCCGAGCCCATCGCCGGCGCGTGGCCCGAGCGCTTGCGTTCGTCGACCGCGGACTTGATGGCGATGCCCGTGATGGCGCCGGCCGAGGCGGTGATGGCCGCGACGGTGACCCAAAAATACCACTTGGTCACGATGCGCTCGCGCTTGGGCGGCTCGGGCTCCGGCTCGGGTTGCGGGATCGGGGCCGGCTGATTCGCGGCCTCGCGCGCGGCTCGTTCGGCGTCGATGGCCGCGCGGTGCGTCGAGGCGGGCTCGCCTTCGACGCTCCCACGCGCGCGGGCGTCGAGGGCTTCGATTCGCGACTCGTACTGGGCTCGGCTCGCGTCGTCCTCGGCCCGGCTTCGAGCTTCGCGCCACGCCGACATCGCTCCGGCCCAGTGTCCCTTAGCCTCGAGGACCTCGGCTTCTTTGGCCCAAGTCGCGGCGCTCGGCTCGGCTTCGCGTTGGGTGCGGGCGAGCTCCAAGGCGCCGGTGAGATCGCCTGCCTCCAAGGCGGCGCCGACGGCCGAAGCGCCGCTCGCTTCCGTCTCCGGAGAGGCCGGCGGTGTGCTCGGCTGGTCGACCGTCGGATCGGCCGCTGGAGCTTCCGTCGCCGGACCCTCGGGCGCCGGAGCTTCGGTCGCCGGAGCTTCGGACGCCGGAGCTTCCGTCGCCGGTCCGCGCAGGCCCTGCAAGGCGAGCGGTCCGTCCGCCGGGCTTCCGGGCACGGCCAAAGAGAGCGTGAGCAGCGCGAGGGTCGTGGGAAGGCCCATGGACGCGCAATTTGTACCACCCTTGGGGGCTCGGGCCACGCCCCGCGGCCCACGGGCGCGCACCGGGCAAAGGGCCTTCGGAGGTGGCGAAGTCGCGCGCCACGCGTGCTATATCGGCCGACGCCCATGGCCCGCGCGACCCAGAAGCTCGACGAACTCGCCGCCTTGCTCGAACGCACCGGGGGAGAGCCCCAACGCCTCGAGGCCGTGCGTCGGGCCCAGAACTTTCGCCGCTCTTGGCTGGACCTCGCCAAGGTGCTCGCCGAGATCCGCAGCAAGCGTCGCTTCGAGCGCTGGGGCTACACCGACTTTTTCACCTACTGCAAAGAGGAGCTCACGCTCAAGAAGGCCACGGTCGACAAGCTCACCATGTCCTACCGCGCCCTCGAGCAGCACGCGCCCCAGGTGCTCACCTGGGACGGCGTGGCCAAGACCATCCCCTCGTACGAGGCGATCGATTACTACGCGAAGGCGATGGGCCCGAGTGCAGACGCCGACGCGGGCGAGGACGCGCCGGCGCCACGTCCCAAGAGCCGGCGCGCCACACCCGAGCGCATGGACGAGCTGAGCAGCGCCGTCTTCGACGAGGGGCGACCCGTCGCCGAGCTGCGCAAGACCTTCGACCCGATCTTCTTCCCCAAGCCCAAGGGCACCGAGAAGCTCGGCGTGATCAACAAGGCCAACGCGGCCGCGCGCAAGCTCGCCGAACTCTTGCCCGACATCGAGGGCCTGCCCGCCAACCAAGTGGGCGCGCTCGAGGTGCAGCTCGGCAAGCTGCGCACCAAGCTCGACGAGCTGGCCGAGCCGCTCAAAGCCCAAGTGGCCGAGGCCCGCGCCAAGGCGCGCAAGGCCCAGCCCGCGCGCGCCTCGAAGAAGCTGCGCGAAGCCGAGGCCGCGAGCGAGGGCGCACCGGCGCGGGCGCCCAAGAAGGCGCCGCGGGTCAAACGCGCGTCCACGGGCGACTGATCGGCTGCCCCCTGTGCGCCTGAGCCCCGTGCGCGCGCGCGGAGCCCCCCGTACAATGCTTCGGTGAGCGAGCGGCCCGGCATCTTGGACCTCGGCGCCTGGCTCGAGTGGCTGTGGCCGACGCGGCCCGAGTACAAGCCAGGTCGCATCCGCCGAGGATGGCTGCTCACCGTCTACACCCTGCGCCGCTGGTTCGCCGATGGCTGCCCCGCGCTGGCCTCGAGCTTGTCGCTGCAGACCCTCTTGTCGGTGGTGCCGCTGGCCGGCGTGCTGCTGAGCGTCCTGCGCATCATCGATCCGGATCTGGGCCGGCAGTTTCTCGAGCGCGCCGCCGCCACCCTCTCGCCGATCGGAGCGGCTCGCACCCGCCAGTTCACCGAAGTGCTCTTCGA
>JAUIJR010000436.1 GCA_030431075.1 Polyangia bacterium
TGATGGCCGACGCGGCCGTGAAGATGGCCGAGGCCGGAGTCGAGACCATCGTCGTGTTGGGTGTCGACTTCATGTCGGAGAACGTCCGCGCCATGCTCGACGCGGCCGGCCACCACGAGGTCGCCGTCTACCGCGTGGCCGAAGCCGAGATCGGCTGCTCTTTGGCCGCGAGCGCCGAAGCCCTGGCCTACGGCGCTTACCTGACGCAGGCCTCGAAGACCCCCAAGAGCCTGCACGTCGTCTACATCAACACCTCGCTGCGCACGAAGGCCCAAGCCCAGCGCTTGGTGCCGACGATCACCTGCACCTCTTCGAACGTGGTGCAGACGATCTTGCAAGCAGTCGCCCAAGAGCCCGAGCTCTCGATCTGGTTTGGCCCCGACACCTACATGGGCCGCAACCTCAAGGTGATGTTCGAGGCGATGACCCGCATGACGCCGGCCCAGGTCGCCGAGATCCATCCGGCGCACACGCCCGAGACCATCGCCGCCTTACTCTCTCGCTTTCATTACTTCGAGCAGGGCAACTGCGTGGTGCACCACATGTTCGGCGCCCAGGTGGTCGAGCAGGTCCGGGCCGACTACGCCGACGCCCAGGTCACCGCCCACCTCGAGGTTCCGGGCGAGATGTTCGAGCTCGCTTTGGAGGGCCAGCGCGCCGGTCGGGGCGTGGTCGGTTCGACCTCGAACATCTTGCGCTACATCGAAGGCCGTGTGGACTCGGCCTTGTCCGAGGGTCGCGGCGGCACCGAGCGCTTCGTGCTCGGCACCGAAGCGGGCATGGTCTCGGCCATCGTGCGCGCCGTCCAAACCAAGCTGCGCGCCGCTGGAGACGGCGCCCCCGAAGTGGAGATCATCTTCCCCGTGGCCAGCGAGGCCGTGGCCATCGAGCCCGAGAACAACTTGCTGCCCGTGATCCCCGGCGTGTCGGGGGGCGAAGGTTGCTCGACCGCGGGTGGCTGCGCGACCTGCCCCTACATGAAGATGAACACCCTCGACGCGATGCTCGAGGTGCTCGAGCGCAGCGCCGACCCGGCCGCGCTCGCTGGCTACGAGCCCGAGAGCTACGAGGAGCGCATCGAGGGCAAGACGATGGCCGAGCTGGGCTCGATCCCCATCTTGAACATGCGCGACTACCAGCGCGACAAGCAGCTGTCGGCCTCGCTGCTCGCGGACATCCGCGGGCGTCACCCGGCCTGAGACCCGGGGCGCCGAAACGGGCGCCCTAGAGCGCCGCGTCTTCGGCCGCTTCGAGGGCCTCTTCGTCGGGCGCGCGCTCGAGGTCCATCGAGACGACGAGGTCGTGCTCGCCGACGTTGATGACGCGGGCTTGGACGATGTCGCCACGCTCGGCCGTGCCGTCGCAGACGTAGCACTTGCCGTCGATGTCCGGCGCTTGGCCCTCGTGACGGCCCTCGAGCAGAAACTCCGACTCCTCCGAGACGCCGTCGATCATCACCTCGAGGACCTCGCCGAGCATGCCTTGGTGGCGGCGCAGACGAAGCTGGGCTTGCATCTCCATCAGCTCGGCCGCGCGGGCCTCGGCGACCTCGAAGGGCACCCGTGAAGGACGCATGGCCGAGGCGGTGCCGTCCTCTTTGGACCAGGGGAAGACGCCGAGGTGATCGATGCGCCCCTCGCTGATGAAGTCGCGCAAGCGGTGGTAGGCGGCCTCGTCCTCGCCGGGGTGGCCGACCAACATCGTGGTGCGCAGCCAAACGCGCGAGGGCAGATCGTGGATCCGGTCGACCAGATCGCGGACGACCTTCTCGGTGTAGCCGCGGCGCATGGCCTTGAGCACGCCGGTGTCGAGGTGCTGCAAGGGCACGTCGAGGTAGCTGGCGACGCGCTCATGTCCGGCGATGCGCTCGAGCAGACCTTGGGTGGTCGCCGTCGGGTAGGCGTAGTGCAAGCGGATCCACTTCAGCCCCTCGATCTCGTTGAGCGCGTCGAGCAGATCTTCGAGGTTGTTGGGAGCCAAGCCCCGCTCTTTGAAGTCGGTGCCGTAGGTCGTGAGGTCTTGGGCGACCAAGCAGACCTCTTTGGTGCCTTGTTCGACCAGGGCGTGGACCTCGGAGACGATGTCGAAGATCGGGCGCGAGCGTTGGGGCCCGCGCAGCTTGGGGATGATGCAAAAGCCACAGGGGCGGTCGCAGCCCTCGGCGATCTTCACGTAGTTGCTGTGGCCGACGCCGTAGGTCTGGCGCGGGGCGGTCGCGTCGTAGAGGTAGGCGCGGCGGCTCAGCTCGCTGACCCCCATGCGCTTGGCCTCGCCTTGCAGCACCTTTTGCAGGCCGAGCATGTCGGCACTGCCCAAAAAGTGGTCGACCTCGGGCAGCTCGTTGGCGAGCTCGCTCGGGTAGCGCTGGCTCAGGCAGCCGGCCATCACGAGCTTCTTGTCGCCGCCGGAGGCCGCCTTGATCTGGGCGAGCTCGAGGACGGTCTCGATCGACTCTTCTTTGGCCGACTCGATGAAGCCGCAGGTGTTGACCACCAAGGTGTCGGCCTCTTCGGGATCGTCGACGAGGCGATCGCCGCGCTCGCGGACCAAGCCGAGCATGATCTCGGTATCCACCTGGTTCTTCGGGCAGCCCAGGGAGACGAAGTAGACCTTGCGCGGCGCGGTCATCTGCGCACGCATAGCCGATCTCCGGGGCGCCGCCAAATCCGGCGGGTGCGAGCCCGGCCCGACGCCGGCTCAGCTCACATTTTTTTGCAGCCGCCGGCGGCCACCGCGGCCGCGCGAAGCTCGGCGCCGGTGGGGCCCTCGCCCAAGGCGGCGTGGGCCTCGGCGCCATGGCCGGGGCCCAGCACGTCGCGCAGGTAGGCCGTGTAGTCGAAGGTGTCGGAGTGCTCGGGCGTGTGGCAGCCCAAGCAGACCGACTCGGGGACCTCGCGCTCGATGTTGTCGGCGCTCGGATCCTCGACGTGGGCGCTGCCCGGGCCATGGCACTGCTCGCACTGCACGTCGATCAGGCCGCGAGTCTCGACGACTTCGGCACCCCCCGCTTCGCGAAAGCCGGTGACGTGACAGCCGACGCAAGTCAGGTCGAACTGCTTGTTCGCCTTTTCCAAGGTCGCGTAGGCGCGGCCGTGGACGGTGCCTTGCCACTGTTCGACCGCCTCTTCGTGGCAGTCGGCGCAGGCCTCGCGACCGGCGTAGCTGGGCTGGCCTTTGGCCGGCTCGGGCGTGCGCACGCCTTCGAAGCGGGCCTTCATCTCTTTGGCGACCCAGGCGTCGTAGGCCTCGAGGGCGGTCTTGGCCTCGGCGTCGACGGGGGCGTGGCAGTTCACCGGGACCTGGGCGAAGCGGGCCACGGCCGGATCCGCCGGGTCCGTGGCGCCGAGCTGTTTTTCGAGCTCGGCCAGCTGCGCCTTGTTTTGCGCGATGAAGCCCGGGTCTGCGCTGGGGTCCGCCTCGAACTTGGCGATCCGTTCGCGCAGCTGCTCGATGCGCTGCTCGATCACCTGCGTCGAGTCGACCAAGGTCCACTCGCCGGCTGCGGCCTTGGCCGGGTCTTTGGCGTCGAGACGCAAAGTGAGGTGGGTGAGGGTCTGTGCGCGCTCTCCCGGCTGGATCAGGTAGGTGTTGCCGACCTTCGCCGTGGCCTCGCCTTGCTCTTGGGTCTTCACGTTCGGGCTCTTGCCGCCCATCATCACGACGTCGACGTCGAGCGCCTCGGCGAGCTCTTGCGCGAAGTTCCGCGAGCCGATGGCGATCACCACGCTGAGCTGGGCCTCACCGGCCTCGGTCAAGGCGGCCTTGGCCGCCGCGACCGGCTCGCCGAGCGCGGGGTAGCTCCCATGCGCCTGCGAGAGCTCTTCTTCGGCGACGGCGGTGACGACCACCTCGACGCCGCGGCCGAGGGTGTGCCGCCGAAAGCGGGCCACGCCCTCGATCGGAGCGGCGGCGTTGGCCAGGACGCGCGGCAGGGGGCGGTCGGAGATCTGCCCGTCGGGGCCTTGGCCCGCGTCGATGGACGCGACCTTTAAAGGATCGGTGGGGCCAAAGCCCGAGACGAGGTCCGGGCCCAGGGCCGAAAAGCGGGCGTGCAGGGTCTTTGCGCGCTGTTCCGCCTGCGCCCAGCCAGCTGCGTCGGCCGGGGCTTCGGGATGATCGGGATCGGGGTAGAGCAGCGAGCCGGGCTCGAGCACCAGGCGCTGGCCGGCCACCGAGTTCGCCTCGATGTAGCCGAAGGCGTGCTGCAGTCCGCCGAGAGGGACCGCCGTACATCCACACGGCGCGATCTGGCCGAGCATGGGCCCAAAGGCGAACAGGTCGACCTCGAAGCGTTCGATCTGGGGCGCTGGCGGGCCACCCTCGCCTTGCGCACTCCCCGCCGTCGATTGATCGCGGGGTCCACCTGGGCATGCGACCAGGGCGACGAGGGACAACGGCAAGGCCGCTGCCCAAAGGGGCCAACGCCGCGATCGCCGAGCCATCGAAACGTGAGAAGAAGATCGATCCCGATCGCGCATGATCTCGCAAAGCGGTGCTTGACCGCGGGACGCGATGC
>JAUIJR010000437.1 GCA_030431075.1 Polyangia bacterium
GACGGCGATGGAGATGGCGATGGGGACGGCGACGGCGATGGAGATGGCGATGGAGACGGCGACGGCGATGGAGATGGCGACGGCGATGGAGATGGTGACGGAGACGGAGATGGCGACGGCGACGGAGACGGCGACGGAGACGGAGATGGAGACGGAGATGGAGACGGAGATGGAGACGGCGATGGAGATGGCGATGGCGACGGCGATCCCTGCGCCCTGGTCCCGAACAACTGCGATCCGCTAGGCCCCGCGAAGCGCTGCAACCCCGGCGACGACACGCAGCCCCAAAGCTGCCTCTCCGACGGCGGTAGCTGCTTCACCTGGCAAGACGACCCGCTCGACTGCACCGTGGTCGAAGGCGACATCTTCGCCATCTGTGACGCGGGAGAAAGCGATGGCTGCCTCGTCCCCTCGGGCTGTTCGACGCAACAGCCGAGCACGACCTTCATCCCGCCTCAGATGGTGATGGTCCTCGACAAGTCGGGCAGCATGTTCTCCAACAGCTACGACCACGACGGCGACTCTGGAACGGCCGACGTGACGCGCTGGAACGCGCTGCATCAAGCGGTGAGCCCGATCCTCAACACCTACGACGGCCGGATCAACTTTGGCGTCAAGCTCTTCCCGAGCGTGAGCTCGCTGAGCTGCACCGTCGACGATGGTGTGGACGTTGGCTGCGCGCCGGACAACGGCGCGACAATTCTCGCCTCGATTCCGGCGGCGACGGCCAACAGCAACGGCTACACGCCCTCGGGGACCGCGCTCGAGGAGGCGATCGAGTACCTCAACACCGCCCCGATCCTCGCGGGGGGCCCGCGCGGCATCATCTTCATGGCCGACGGGTCGACCAGCACCGAGTGCGGCGAACCCGACGAGTGGGAGGAGATCGCACCCCTGCTCGTCGAGGCCTACCTCGATGACGGTATCTCGACCTACGTCGTGGGCATCAACTCGGGCAGCTCGGGCACCGATACCGAGCTCAGTCAGTTCGCCATCGCCGGTGGCTCTCCCGCTGGCGACTTCGCGCTCGTCTTCGAGGACGACTTCGAAGACGGCGACATCAGCGACTGGACGATGTCCGGCGATGCCGGCTGGACCGTCGACGCGACCTGGGTACCCTCATCGGGCGGTGGGAGCTTCGCGGCGCACAACCTGGACATCGGGAACAGCGATGACGCGCGAATGGGCCGTACGGTGACCATGCCGGAGGCGGGCTTCATTTATGCCGACATCCACATCTCCACCGAGAGCGGTGACGACTACCTCGAGTTCTACGTGGATGGTAGCCGTGTCGGTAGCCGCTACTCGGGGACCGTGGGCTGGGAGCGCGTGGCGTGGGCCATTCCGGCTGGGACGCACACGATCCGCTTCGACTACGACAAAGACGGTAGCAACTCGAGTGGCGACGACACGGTGTGGATCGACAACGTCGCCATCTACACGGGCAAGGCCTTCCACAACGCCCAGAACACGCAAGAGCTCTACGACGCGATGGACGAGATCATCGACTCGGTCGTCACCTGCGACATCGGCCTGAGCGTGGCACCGCCCTTCCCAGACCAGGTGGACGTGAAGGTGTCGGGCAACCAGTACGTGCAGATCAGCGAGGCCGAGTGCCAAGCGAGCCAGGACGGCTGGTACTACAGCAGCCCGCACACGACGATCACGCTGTGCGGGACGGCCTGCGAGGACTTCAAGGCTCTCAGCACACCGACGGCCGCCGTCACCTACTTCTGTTCGGCCGGCTGAACCCACGACCGCCTCGGATCCTTGGCCCAGCGACACGCGCATGGGCTAGGATTCCGGGGTGGCTCGACCCCCTGCGCTGAAAAAGAAGTCCGTTCTCGACGGAAAGTACGAGCTGCTCGCGCCGGTGGGGGTGGGGGGCATGGCCACGGTCTGGAAGGCGCAGATGCTCGGCGCTGCGGGCTTCCGGCGGACGGTCGCGGTCAAGAAGATGCACCGGCAGTTCAGTCGCGACGACGCCTACATTCAGATGTTCGTCGAGGAGGCGAGGATCGGATCGCAGCTCGTCCACCACAACTTGGTGCAGGTCTACGACTTTTGCGGCGACGAGACCCAGGGCTACTTCTTGGTGCTCGAGTGGGTCGAAGGCGTCAGCTTCCAAAAGCTCGTCGACTTCTTTGTGGCGCAGGGTCATCCGCCGCCCTGGGACCTCGTCGTCTTCGTCGTGAGCTCGGCACTCAAGGGTCTTTCGGCTGCGCATGATCGGCTGGACGACGAAGGGCAGCCCTGCCCTGTCGTGCATCGCGACGTGACGCCGGGGAACATTCTCGTCAGCACACGCGGAGAGCCCAAGCTCTCGGACTTTGGACTGGCGCGGGCCGACGATCGCGAGGCCGAGATGACGGCGCCCGGCATCATCAAGGGCAAGCTGGCCTACTCTGCGCCTGAGCTCTTGGCCGGGGAGCGGGCCTCGCTGGCCGGGGATATCTACTCGATGGGGGTGTGCTTGTGGGAGGGCCTGGCCGGACGTCGTCTTTTTCGCGGCGGCAACGAGCTCGAGGTGCTTCGCAAGATCGCCCGGGGCGACGTGCCGGCCATCGACGAGGAGCGCGACGATCTGCCGCCCGGCCTCGTCGAGATCGTCCACCAGAGCCTGCGACTCGAGCCCGAGCTACGGCCGACCTCGGCCATGGACATGGCCGAGCAGCTGGTCAAAGTGCTGCGCCGCGCGCGGGTGCGCTACTTCAAGGACCGCCTGGCCGAGGCCGTGCGGCGCGCCCGGGCCAGCAAGTAGCCCGGGGCGACGCCACCGTTTGCGCCGCTACTTTCGCCTCTACTTCCGATAGACGCGAGCGACCCGCCGGTTGCCGGATCCGAGCACGAGGTCGAAGCGTCGGCGAGTGTCGGTGGTCGTCAGCTGCAAGGACACCGAGACTGGCGTGGTGCCTTGGTCCTTGCGGGTGATCTCGACGTAGACGGGCCGCTGGTAGCGGCGCAGGTACAAGCTGCTCTCGCCCGGCGCGTTGCGGGCGTAGATGCTTCCCTCGGCGTGGGCAGCCGAGAGACGTCGACCGCGGTGGTCGATGAAGGCGACCTCGAAGTCGGCCTCACCGGACCAGTTGGCGGTCGCGCGGATCGCTGCGCCCCGGGGGAGGGCCGGCGCCGACCATTCACCGGCGCCGGACTCGAAGCGTGCGAGTTCGCGTCGGGCGGCGCTCGCATCGTGCTCGGCTTGGCCGCCTCGTTGCAAACTTTGCAGGGCCGCTCCGCGACGTCCGGCCGCATCGAGGCAGCGGGCCAGGTCGACGTAGGCTTTGCCCTGGGCCGGGTCGATGCTGACGATCGCCCGACGGTGCGAACAGGCGCGGACGAAGTCGCCTTCGGCTTCGAGACCCGCCGCCAACCATGCGTGGAGGTCGTCGGAGTAGGGATTGGCCTCGGCGGCGCTCGCGTAGGCCCGCATGCGCATCGGGTGCGCGCGCATCGACAGCGCATCCGCGTGGGCGATCAAAGCCCGGAAGTGATCCGGATCGGTGTGGGCCCAGTCGGCCGCCCACTCCACCACGCGTGGGTCTCCCGCTCGCATGGCGGCCGAGACCAAGGCGCGATGGCGGGCGCGATCGGTGGGTTCGGCGTCGCGCCGGCGCAGGAGCTCTTCGAGCTTGGCGTCGTAGCCCCCGTCCGCGCTCGCTTCGCGGATCCGCAGCTTGGGGCGCGGCGGCGGCCGACGGGCGATCATCGGCATGTCGTCGTAGGCGCCGCCCATCTCCCCAAAGGCATCGGCGGCGCCATTGGGCCGTCGCGGCCCGGCTTTGGGCTTGCGCGCCTTTTTCTTGCTCGGTGATTTGGCCGTCGTAGCCGTCGAGCTCGAGGCTTGGCCGACCGGCGCGCTTTGATTCTCATCGCCCGGGTCGTAGGCGTCGAATGGATCATAGACTTCGTCCGCTTCACTTTCTTGGCGGTCGTCGGCGGGAAAGGGGCTGCTCGCGTCGGCCAGCGCGTCCTTGTCCGCGTCACCGAAGTCGGCGCCCGTGCCGGGTTGGGCGCTGGGCTTGGGGCTCGGGCTGGGCTCGGCCTCGGGTCGGGCGGGCACGTCCGCGCTGGGGGCGGGTCCCGAGCTGGCCTTGCCTTCGGCGCCCCCGACCAGGTCCGGCCAGGGGTCGCGGTTCGCGTTCTCTCGCTTGGCCAACTCGCTCTCGAGCGACTTGTTGTCGGCCTTCTCGTCGACGGTGGTGGTGCTGGGCAGCTCCTCTTCGACGGCGAGGGAGTCGCGGCGGCGTTCGCCATCGAAGCCCCAGTCGTCGTCGCCGGCGGCGCTCTTGGTGGGCGTGGTCGGGGCGGCTGCGTTGGCGGCCACCTCCAAGGGGGCGGAGCCGCTGGCGGGCTGGCCCGCCACGCGCGCCAGTCCGCCACTGGGCACGCCCGCGCTCAGCTCGCCACGCCACTGGTCTTTTTCGTGGCCGCGACGACGCACCGCGTACTGCCGATACATCGCGTCGTTCTCGAGCGCGAGCAAGGCCGTGTAGCGGGACATGACGGTG
>JAUIJR010000438.1 GCA_030431075.1 Polyangia bacterium
ACCCGCCCGAGACTTCGGCGGCGTGGGCCGAGACCAAGGGCTTCGAGTTCACGCTGCTCTCGGATCCGGAGTACCTCAACATTCGCCGCTGGGGCCTCGAGAACCCCGACGTCGGCGAGCTGGCCTTGCACGCCGCATACGTGATCGAGCAAGACGGCACGATCAGCTACGCCAAGATCGCGAGGCGCCGCGTGAAGCCCGACGAACTCTTGATGGCCGTCGACCGTCGTCCGGTGCTCTGTTGTGCGGGCAGCTGCGGCGAGGGCCCCGTCTGCCAAGACGAAGAGGGCCAGCCCGCGCAGGCGGACTGACCCTCGAAGTCGACCCTCGACGAGCTCTAGCCCCCGATCAGGGTCGAGCTCATCTGCCCCGAGCCGCGTCGGGCCGAGACCGAGGTGCGCCCCGGGCTGGCCTCGAGGGCCGCACGGATCTGGTCGGGGCTCGCCACCTTTTGACCGTTGAGCTCGGTGATCTCATCGCCGGGTTGAAGGCCGAGGCGTGCGCCCAGTCCACCGGGATGGACGCGCTCGACGCGAAGGGTGCCGCCTTGGCTGCTCACTTCGATGTCCAGGCGCGGCGGCGCTGCGGAGTTCTTCGACGTTCCGCCGGTCGGCGGCGTCGACTTGGCGTCCGGAATCTGGCGCTGTGGCCCGATCCTCGGCATCGGGGAAGGGGAGGGCGCGAACTCTCCACCCATCCGCGCGAGGGCCGAAGGCGCCGGGCGCTCGCCGAGATGCACCCGCAGGGTCTTGCGCTTGCCCTCTCGCTCGATGCCCAGGCTCACGCTCTCGTTCGGGCCGTGCTCGCCGATCCGGCTGCGCAGATCTGCGAAGTCCTTGATGCTGCGCCCGTCGACCGAGAGCACCCGATCGCCGACTTGCAGGCCGGCCTTGGCCGCCGGTGTGTCGGCATGGACGCCCGCGACCAGGGCGCCGCGCTGCGGCGTCGTCCCCACGGTGGGCGCGAGGTCACTGCCGCTGATCCCCAACCACCCGCGGTGGACCTCGCCTTTGGCGTGCAGCTCGGGCAGCACCGTCTTGACCTGATCGATGGGCACCGCGAAGCCGAGGCCGTTGCCGATGCCGGCGACCGCGGTGTTCATGCCGACGACCTCGCCGCGCATGTTGAAAAGCGGCCCGCCCGAGTTGCCGGGGCTGATGGCCGCGTCGGTTTGCAAGAAGTCGGCGTAGCCGTCGGCGTACAGGCCCAAGCTGCCACGGCCTTTGGCCGAGATGATCCCGCGCGTGACGCTTTGCTCGAGACCCAGGGGCGAGCCCACGGCGACGACCCAGTCCCCGACCGCGGTCGGCTCGGACTTGCCGAGCACGGCGACGGGCAAGTTCTTGGCGCCCTCGAGCTGCAACAAGGCGACGTCGGTCTGCGGATCGCTGCCGACGAGCTTGCCCTCGAAGACGCGGCCGTCGGCAGTGTGCACCTTGAAGCTGTCGTGGTTGGCGACGACGTGGGCGTTGGTCACGACCAAGCCGTCGGCGCGGATGATGAAGCCGGAGCCGATCCCGCCGGTGGGCACGCTCGCGCCGAACATCCCGGCGCGCGTGCGGCCCGAGGCTTGGATGCTGACGACCGTCGGGATCGCCTTTTCGAGCATCGGGGCCAGGGAGTCGCGGGGGTCGTAGTTCTTGCCGGCGACGATGGCGCGGCCGTTGCCCTCCTTCCATAGGGCCGACGCGCGCGATGCCTTGGCCGCCGGCGGCGCGGCGGTGGCGTCTCGGCTGCACGCCAGGGTCGAGGCGGCCGCCACGGGCCCCCCGATCGCGCAAAAGGCCAAGAAAAAGAGCCCGGGTGCACGAGGGCCGCGAGCTCGACGAGTGGGAGTCTCAGAGGTCGGGTGTGCCATGGGACGCGGCGAACTGAGGCCCCCCGCGGCCTATTTCCGGCCTTGGCCGCTCGGGGCCAAAAAGTTGTGAGAAAGCCAACCACCAAGAGCCAAAAGGTCTCCAGATTTTGACCGGGGTCGGGGTTGACCCTACACCTCGGCGCTTTATAGTCCGCCCCGCTGGCAGTCGGGAGTCTCGATTGCTAAGCGAAAAATTCAGTGATTTCCGGGGCCTACGAAAGTGGGCCCTCTGACCACGAACCGCTCCAGCGAGCACCGAAAGATCCAGACCATGAAAGTCCGCCCACTCAACGACCGTGTCCTCATCCAGCGCGTCGCCGAGGAGACCAAGACCTCCGGAGGCCTTTTCATCCCCGACGCCGCCAAAGAGAAACCCCAGCGCGGAATCGTCGTCGCCGTCGGTAACGGCAAACTCAAAGACGACGGGACCCGCACCGGCCTCGACGTCAAGAAGGGCGACCAAGTCCTCTTCGGCAAGTACGCCGGCACCGAGATCAAGATCGACGGTGAAGAGATGATGATGATGACCGAGAGCGACATCCTCGGCGTCATCGAGAAGTGAGCCTTTAGGCCCTCCGATCCACCCCCACACATCCAAGTTCCAGTTCAGGAGACAGATTCAACATGTCCGCCAAAGAAGTTCGTTTCGACGAGTCGGCCCGCAGCGCGATGCTGCGCGGCGTCAACACCCTCGCCGACGCCGTCAAAGTCACCTTGGGGCCCCGCGGCCGCAACGTCGTCATCGAGAAATCCTGGGGTTCGCCCACCGTCACCAAGGACGGCGTGAGCGTCGCCAAGGAGATCGAGCTCGAAGACAAGTTCGAGAACATGGGCGCCCAGATGGTCAAAGAGGTCGCCTCGAAGACCTCCGACATCGCGGGTGACGGCACCACCACCGCCACCGTGCTCGCCCAAGCCATCTACCGCGAAGGCCTCAAGATGGTCACCGCGGGCCACGACCCGATGGAGATCAAGCGCGGCATCGAGCTCGCGGTCGAGTCCGTCGTCGAGGGCATCAAGAAGCTCAGCAAGTCCACCAAGGGCGAAGAAGAGGTCGCGCAAGTCGGCACCATCTCCGCCAACGGTGACTCCGAGATCGGCGGCCTGATCGCCGAGGCCATGTCCAAGGTCGGCCAAGAGGGTGTCATCACCGTCGAGGAGAACAAGGGCGCCAGCACGGAGCTCGACGTGGTCGAGGGCATGCAGTTCGACCGCGGCTACCTCAGCCCCTACTTCGTGACGGACCAAGACCGCATGGAGTGCGTGCTCGAGGACTGCTACGTGCTCACCTACGAGAAGAAGATCTCCTCGATGAAGGACCTTCTCCCCATCCTCGAGCAGGTCGCCAAGCAAGGCCGCCCGCTGCTCATCATCGCCGAGGACGTCGACGGTGAAGCCCTGGCCACCTTGGTGGTGAACCGCCTGCGCGGCACCCTCCAAGTCGCGGCCGTCAAAGCCCCCGGCTTCGGCGACCGTCGCAAGGAGATGCTCAAGGACATCGCCACCCTCACCGGCGGCAAGGCCCTGACCGAGGACCTGGGCGAGAAGCTCGACGGCCTCAGCATCAAGGACCTGGGCACCGCGGCCCGCATCCAGATCGACAAGGACAACACGGTCATCGTCGACGGCGGCGGCAAGAAGTCCGAGATCAGCGCCCGCGTGAAGCAGATCCGCGGCCAGATCGAGGAGACCAGCTCCGACTACGACCGCGAGAAGCTCCAAGAGCGCCTCGCCAAGTTGGTCGGCGGCGTCGCCGTCATCAAGGTCGGCGCGGCCACCGAGGTCGAGATGAAGGAGAAGAAGGCCCGCGTCGAGGACGCCCTGCACGCGACCCGTGCGGCCGTCGAAGAGGGCATCGTCCCCGGCGGTGGCGTGGCCCTGCTTCGCGCCAGCAAGACGCTGGCCAAGCTCGAGGCCGAGACCGACGAGCAGCAAGCCGGCGTGTCCATCATCGAGCGCGCGGTCCAAGAGCCCCTGCGCCAAATCGTCTCCAACGCCGGCGGTGAGCCCTCGGTGGTGGTGAACGAGGTGCTCGGCGGCAAGCAGACCTACGGCTACAACGCCCGCACCCAAGAGTACGGCGACCTCGTCAAGATGGGCGTCATCGACCCCACCAAGGTGGTCCGCACCGCCCTCCAAAACGCCGCCTCGGTCGCCAGCATGATGCTGACCACCGAAGCCATGATCGCCGAGAAGCCCAAGAAGGAAGCGCCCGCCCCGGCCGCTCCCGACATGGGCGGAATGATGTAAGGCGAAGGTCTTCGGACCGACGAAAGGGGGCGTCTCTTCGGAGGCGCCCTTTTTCGTTTGGTGGCAGGCACGCGGTTGGCCGCTACGAAGCAGCAACCCGCGGCTACGCGGTTCGGCCGAAGCTCCGCCCAAAGCATCGCTGCTTGTGCCACTCTTTGGTGAATGGGACGGGCGTTGGTTTGGACCGGAACTTGGGCGCTCTTGTGTTGGGGCGCGGCTTGTCAGCGTGGGAGTGAGGAAGCTGCTGCCTCTCATTCGAACGCGGAGCCGGGGGTAGCGAAGACGCGTCCGGCGTGGGAGGCCGAGTTTTCGTACGCGGAGCTCGAGAGCACGGCGGCTGCGTTGCCACCGCGCTACTCGAAGCCCTTGCCGGGGACCGTCGAGGAGGCGTCGAAGCCC
>JAUIJR010000022.1 GCA_030431075.1 Polyangia bacterium
TCGGGACCGGCAAGGAGACCTTGGCCCGCCATCTGCACGGAGCGTCCACCCCCGAGGCGCCCTTCGTGCACCTGCGGGTCGACAGCTTGGACCCGGCCTTGGTCGAGCGCGAACTCTTCGGCTTCGTGCCCGGCGCCTTCGAAGAGGCCAAGCTGCGCGCCGACGGGGCGTGGCAGCGCGCGGCCGGGGGCACCTTGTTGCTCGAGTCCGTCGACGCGCTCTCGCCCGAGATGCAAGCGCGGGTCTACGACGCCCTGCGCGAGGGTCGAGCCGCCCGGATGGGGGAGAAGGCCGAGCAAGGCGAGGCGATAAAGCTGCGCGTCGTCGTCACCAGCGAGCAGGACCTGCGCGAGGCCGTCGACGCGGGCCGCTTCCGCGAAGACCTCTACTACCAGCTCGCGGTGGTCTCGCTGCGCGTCCCCAGCTTGCGTGAGCGGCACGAGGACCTCATCGCCTTGGCCCAGGCATTCTTCGTTCGAGAGCGCACCAAGGCGGGCAAGCGGCTGCGGGGCTTTTCGCCGCGCACCCTCTCGGTGCTCTCGAACTACCCCTGGCCCGGCAACGTGCCCGAGCTCGAGGCCGCGATCGTGCATGCGGTGGCCGTCGGCGCCGGGCCGGACCTCGAGCCGCGCGACCTGCCACGCCAAGTCTTGCGGGGCGGCGATGCGCAAGGATCCGACGCCGCCCCGAAGATCCCCGGCGCTTCGATGGCACAAATCGAACGCCATGCCATCTTGACCACACTGGAGTCCGTCGGCGGCAGCACCTCGAAGGCGGCCAAGATCCTCGGCATCAGCCCCCGCAAGATCCAGTACCGCCTCGCCGACTACCGCGGCCGCGAGTCCTGAGGCCCACTTTTTCTCGTCCCACCCGAGGCGGGCCGCGTGGCCATGCCCTCGGCCCGGAGCCCCCATCATGAGCGCAACCCACAGTCCCCTCGAAATCCTGGTCCCCCTCGACTTCTCGCAAGGCGGACGCGAAGCTCTTCGCGTCGCGCGCGAGCTCCGTGCCCATCGCGGCGGCGGGGTCACGGCCATCAACGTCGTCTTGCCCCCCACCCACCTCGACGGGCGCCCTTCGTGGATCGAGTCCGAGAAGGCCGAGCGCCTGCTCGAGGCGCGTGAGCTGACCCGTGCCTTCTTGTCGGAACAAGGCATCGACGACGTCGATGTGCTCTCGGCCGGTGGAGACCCCGCGCGCGAGGTCGCCGAGCAGGCGGCCCGCATGAAGGCCTCGATGATCGTCATGCCGGCGCACGGCAAGGGCTGGATGGACCGCCTCGTCATCGGATCCGTCACGGAGCGCGTCGCTCGTTTCGCGCGCTGTCCCGTGCTGGTCTTGCCGCCTCCCTCCCGGGCCGAGCGGGCCCCGGCGGACTGGGCCAGCCTCTCGCGGGTGTTGGTGCCCTACGACTTCGGGGATCCGGACCGCCGGGCCGTCAACTACGCGCGCAGCTTCGTCGACGACGACAGCAAGCTCACGGCCGTGCACGTCACGCCCTTGCCGAGCCCTCCCGTGCTGGAGGCGGCGTGGAATCCATTCGATCCCAAGAAGATGTTGGAGAACACGCGCGGCGCTCTCCAGATGGATCTGGCCAAACAGGGCATGCCCCATGTGCGGGCGCACAGCCGCCTCGGCTTGGTGGGACCCGAGCTCGCCGCGGCCATCGAGGCCGAAGACGCCGAGCTCTTGGTCGTCTCCTCGCACGGACGCTCGGGCCTGGGTCGGCTGCTCATGGGCTCGGTGGCCGAGGGGCTGCTGCGTCGCGCGACCTGCCCGGTGATCGTGCTGCACCACGAGGACGTCAGCGACTGAACTCACCCGCAAGGCTTGCGGCGGCGGGGCGACGAGACGGCAAAGCGGACGCTACGCGTTCTTCCACGGGTGACTACAGTGAGTCCAAGGAGCTGGACATGAGCAAGATCGTCTACGGAGTCTTCGACACCCCCGCCCAAGCCGACCAAGCGCTGGAGCGCATCGGTCGAGGTCCCAAAAGCGGTGACGCGACCGCGGTGAGCTATGACCACGAGCCCTCGGGAGAGGAGCTGAGCTTGGCCGCGACGCGCACGGTACGTTGGACCCTCGCCGCGATGGCCGTCGTCGGCTTTCTCGGCGCGACCGCGATGTCGATCCTCGCGCCCTTGAAGATGGGGGTGGAGTTCGGCCTCGCCGACTTCTTCTTCGTTTGGGGTGGCGGCACCGTCTTCGGCATGGTGGCCGGTGCGGTCTCGGGCATGGCCGAGCCCCTGCAGGAGCTCGAGCGCCCGATGGCTCTGGCCCGCGCGGGCAAGGCCCTCGTCTTGGTCGACGACGGTGATGACGCGACCGTCGACAAGCTGCGCGAGCAAGGCGCGGTGGTGGCCAACGCGGCCTGAGTGGAGCTCAGTCGGCGGCGGGCAAGGTGAGCACCGCCTCGGTCCCGCCGTCGATCTCGAACTCCAAAGTGCCTTCGTGCTGATCCACGATGGCGTGAGAGATGGCGAGGCCGAGTCCGGTCCCGCCTTCTTTCGTGGTGAAGAAGGGCTCGAAGACCCGCGCGCGCAGCTTCCCGGGGATGCCGGGACCGTGGTCACGGATCCGCAGCTCGACCTTGCGATCGACGCGGCGCAGCGTGAGCTCCACGACCTGCCCGGCGGGACTGGCCTCGATCGCGTTGCGCAGCAAGTTGCTCAGCACTTGATTGAGGCGATCGGGGTCCCCACGCACGGCCAAACCCGGCGAAATCTCGGCCCGCTCGAGTCGGACCTTCCCGGCGTCGGCCAGGGCGCGACTCATGGTGCACACCCGCTCGAGCAAGGGCGCGAGCTCGACGCGGCGAGGGTCGAGAGGCCGGGGCCGCGCAAAGCTCATGAAGGTCTCGACGAGCCGTCCGAGACGGGCGATCTCATCGCGCACCACCTGCACCGGTCCCGTCCAGGCCACCGCGTCGGGCAAGGCCGCCTTGCCCAGCCGGCGCTCGAGCACCTGCAGCTGCAAATTCGCCCCGTTGAGGGGGTTGCGGATCTCGTGGGCCAAGCCGGCGGCGAGGGTGCCGACGGCGGCGAGCTTCTCGGCCCGCGCGATGCGGGCTTGGGCCGCGCGCGCCTCGGTCACGTCGAGGCCGGCCCGAAAGAGACGAAGGCCCTCGGGGGTGGGCAAGGTGCGGCTGAGCCAGCTGATCTCGCGGATCGAGCCGTCGGCGGAAAGGACCGGCTCGAGCACCGGGATGTCGACCGGGGCGCGAGAGCTGGCCCGCAGCTCCTCACGCGCGAGCTCTCGGCGCTCGGCGGCCAGTTGGCTTTCGACCCAGTCTCGGCCGATCAGCTCCGCTTCGCTGCGCCCGATGAGGGCCTCGACGGCGGCGTTCGCTTGCAGCACCCGCTGCGCGTCGTCGAGGACCAACAAGAGCACCTGGGTGTGGTCGACCAAGGTGCGCAGCTGGGCTTCGCTTTCTTGCAATCGGCGCAGCAAGTCCGCCTCGCGCTGTCGCATCTGCACGGACTCGGCGGCGTGTCGCAAGGTGATCTCGAGCTCATCGAGGTCGACGGGCTTGAGCAAGTAGGCGTAGGCCCCTTGGCGCAGGGCCGCGATGGCGCCATCCATGCTCGCGTGCCCGGTCACCAACAAGACCTCGCCCGGCGGCTCTCGGGCCTCGCGCAAGGGGGCGATGAGGGCGGTGCCGCTCCCATCGGGCAAGCGGATGTCGACCAGGGAGACATCGCTCGGCGCCATGCTCAGGGCCTCGGCGCAGGAGTACGCGCGGGTGACTTCGGCCCCCAAGCCGCCCAAGAACTCCGCGAGGTTGTCGCCGTGGTCGACATTGTCGTCGACGAGGGCCACCCGCACACCGGCAAGGGTGGGGCGGCGTCCGTCGGCCACCACCTCGAGCAGCGCGCTCGAGCTCGTGGGGGAGGGGCGGGGGGGCGACGCGCGCCCCTCGTGGCTGCGCCCGGCCAGGGTCTGCACGCGCTCGAGCAAGGCGGCGTGGTCGATCGGTTTGTCGAAGACCGCCTGCACACCGCTGGCCTCCGCGACGCGGCGCGTCTCGTCGTCGAGAAAACCGCTGACCAAGATCACGGGCAAGTCGGGGAGCTGCGCCCGGGCGCGCCGGATCAGATCGAGGCCCGAGTCACCGGCGACCTTGAGATCCGTGAGCAAAAGCTGCGGCGGCGGACCGGCTTCGAGGCGGGCGCTCGCCGCCGCCACCGTGTCTGCCGTCACGACTCGCAGCTCGAGCAACTCGAGCAGCTCGCGGAGGTTGTCACACAGATCGGCGTTGTCTTCGCAGATGAGGACGGTCGCCGGACCGGACACCGCGGCAGCATAGCGGCTGTCCGCGGCGATGGGCGTGTGGCGGGGCTCAGCTGCGCAGGTTTTTGGGCACGGGCAAGATGATCTCGACGATCGCGCCGCGCGGATCCTCGGCGTTGCGCGCTTCTACGCGCCCCATGTGCCGCTCTACGATGCGGCGGACCAAGGCGAGGCCCAAGCCCGTGCCCCCCGAGCGCCGGGTCACCAGCGGCTCGAAGGCGTCGACGAGCAGGTCTTCGGGGAAGCCCGGTCCAAAGTCGCGGACCAACAGTCCGCAGCCTTCGTCGGTGGCAAAGGCGCGTACCTGGATCCGCGGGGAGGGGCCGCCGTCGGCTTCGGCCGCGTTGAGCAGCAAGTTGGCCAGCACGCGTTCGAGCAGCCCGGGGTCGCCGACCAGGCGACGCGCGCAATCGTCACGACAATCGATCTGCGCGCCGGCCAGGCGCGGCGTCGAGTCGACGACGCGTGCGACCAGCTCACACAAGTCGACGGCCTGCGCCCGCAAGGGGCGGTCGCGGGCGAGCTCCATGAGGTTCGAGATGATCGACTCGCACGCACCGACGCTGCGGGTCATCTTTTGGATGTGCCGCTGGGCGCCGTCGTCGGGGGGAAGGCGGCGTCCGAGCAGGTACAAGGACGAGGCGATGACGCCGATCGGGTTGCGCAGCTCGTGGCCGATCCCGCTGGCCAGCTGCCCGATCGTGGACATGCGCTGCGCGGCTTCGAGGCGCCGGCGCGAGGCCTCGGCGTAGCTCTCGAGCATGATGGCGAGCTCGAGGTCGAAGAGACGATCGAGTGAGGCACGCGTCTGCCGGTCGCGCAGCTCCTCGTCGTCGAGGGCGTCGATGGCCGTGTGGAAGTCGGAGCGCATCACGTTCATGGCCGTGAACATGAAGCGCTGAGGCAGACCGATCTCCACGTGCACACGGCCGATACGGCGACGCCGCTCGAAGAAGGCCGCGTCGTGCGGTCCCACGAGACCCGAGCGCATCCAGTCCACCAAGGTGCGCTTGAGTCGCTCGACTTGTTCTTCGCCTCCGGTGATCGCGGCGCGGGCGTCGGGGTGCGCGTCGATGCGATCGTAAAAGTGCTGCGCGAAGCGGGTGAAGTGGTGCGCGAGTGGATCGACCAGCCGAGCGAGGCGCTCGCTGTCCGCCGCGTCGAAGCCGACGTAGGCGATGACCTCGCGACGAAAAGCCTCTTGCTCTTCGAGGGTCGGCGGATCCAAAGGCGCGTTCACCTCGATGAAGATACGGGTCCTGGCCTCGAATTCGGGCGTTCGGAGTCCGCAAAAGGTGCAGCCCGGCGGCGGCGGCGCAAAGCGAGCAGCAAGGGCGAAAACAGGGCCCAAAGGGGCGCTGGCCCGTCGGGGTCGGCACTTTGGCAGTTGCAGCCAACGTCCCCGGGCGCCTTGGCCGGGGGCTTCACGGGGGCATCGGCGGGGGCGCTCGCAGCCTTCGCGCTGGGGGCCGCGGCCGCGCGACGGGCCGGCGCGTCACGGACGGCGGCCACGCCCAGCTCGTCGAGCAGGGGACCGGCATCCTCGATCTCGTCGAGCATCCACAGCAAGTAGCGCACGTCGGCGCTGACGTTGCGCGAGTGTCCGCTCGCGTAGCTGAAGTCGCCGGCGATGTTCTCCCACACCCGGTCGAAGTTGAAGCCGACCAGGCGACCGTCGGCATCGATCACGGGCGAGCCGGAGTTGCCGCCGGTGGTGTCCGCGTCGGACAAGAAGCAAAGGCCGAGATCGCCGAGCTGTGGATCCGACCAATAGGTCTGCTTGGCCGCCTTGGCCCCTTGTCGCACTTTGGCCGGCAGGTCGAAGGGCTCGGCCCCCGTGTGCTTGGCGACCGCCTCGCTCAAGGTGGTCTGCTCGCTTTGGGCGCTGCCATCCCACTTGGTGTAGGCGCGCACGCTCGCGTAGGAGAATCGCAAGGTGCCGTTGGCGTCGGGGTAGATCGGGCCTCCGCGAAGCTCGCGGAGCATCTCGAAGTAGGCCGGCCGCAGCTTGGCGCGCAGTCCGGCCGCCGCCGCGTGGCGTGCTTCGGCTGCGTCCATCAGGTCCACGAGGCTGACCGCGGCCGCGATCAGCGGGTCTTTGGAGCGCGCGAGACTCTCGGGTGTCGCCTCTTTCCACAGCGCGCCGAGCTTTTCGGCGTCGGTGACGGCACTGCCGCTGGCCAAGCTGCGACCGCGGCCGATGAAGGCACGACGGTCTTTGGGGCGGCCACCCTTCGACGATGCGATCCGCGAGAGTTCACCGAACTGGGGCGCACCGGCCTCGGCGTCGACGGCCGCCACCCGCGACAAAATCGAGGCGAGCAGCTGGGCATCGACCTCGGCGTCGAAGTCACGCAGGCGACGCTCTTGGCGCGACCAGGTGCGCGCTTCGTCGCGCTCCCGAAATCCGGCCGGACGCTCGAGGTCCGGCTTTTGCCGCGCGCGTGCCCGGCGGACCAGATCGATGGCGATGGCCAGGCCGTTGGGCCCGCGTCGCGTGGCGGACAAGAGGGTGTCGACCTCGTGGTGGGCGCGGGCTTGCTCGCTGAGCGCGTCGAGGCCCGGCAAGACCCCGGCGTACTTCTTGTTCTCTTCGCGCCCGGCCCAGGCCTTCAGCTTCTCGTCCTCGGTCCGGCGCGCCTCGAGCAGCTTCATGTGCTCGAGGCCGTCGATCATCCCGCGGGCATTTTTGTGGCGGTTGGCCAGGCTCTTTTCGAGGGCGGCCACCTTGATCTTCACGGCCGGGTCACGCTGCGCTTGCTCTTCGAGGATGGAGATCCACTCGCCATAGAGATCCACGGTGCCCGGCAAGATCTGCTCGAGGTTGCGCTGCACCTCGGCCGCGCTCAAGTAGCGCTGGGTGCGTCCGGGGTAGCCGAGCACGGCCACGAAGTCGCCGGGGCTCACGCCCTCGGTCGAGACCTTCAGCCACTGGCCGGGATCGTAGGGGCGATTGCTCGGCGCCGGGTCGGCCGCCTTGCCATCCGCGCCGACGTAGGCGCGCATCAAGGCGAAGTCGCCGGTGTGACGCGGCCACATCCAGTTGTCGATCTCACCGCCGTACTCCCCGACCGACGCCGGCGGGGCGTAGACGACCCGAAGGTCGCGCAGCTCGAGGTACTCGAACAAGCGGTACTCGCTGCCGTTGTAAAAACCGTCGACCGAGCAACGCAGCTGCGGGTCTTTGGCCTCGCAGGCATCGACGATCTCTTTGCGTTTGCGATCGATGAAAGCATCGCGGGCCGCGTCGTCACTCATGGCGTCGGCGCCGGGCCGGATCTGATCGCTGACGTCGCTTTGCTTGCGAAGCACTCGCACCGTCCGCCCCTTGGCCGGGAGCTCGGCGCGGCCATCGCCGGCCAAAAACCCATCGCGCAGGTAGTCGTGCTCGACGCTGCTGTTGGCCTGCAAGGCGCCGTAGGCACAGTGGTGGTTGGTGGCGATCAATCCCTGGGGCGAGACGAAAGCGCCAGTGCATCCGTCGAGCTTCACGGCGGCGCGCAACAAACCGCCGCTGCGCTCGTCGCCGTCGGCCACCCACAGCTGGCGCGGACTGAGCTTGAGGCCGGCTTCCTTCAGCCGCTCGGCGAGCTCGACCAACTGGTCGGGGGTCCACTGGCCCTCGTTGCCTCGGCTCTCTCGGGCGAGCAAAGCCAAGCAGCCACCGATCACCAGCGCCGATCGCAAACCCTTCATGGCGCCACTTTCGCGAGGGCGCGCGGGTCGGTCAAACGGATCCGGCCGAAGGGCCCAATCGAGGATCTCGAGGCACGCGCGGCATGAACATCGTTGTCGAAGATCGCGGCTCGACTCGTCCACAACTCGTCCACAACCCGGCCAGGTTTCGAGCTCCGCTACGCGCTTCGATTCGCGCGATCGGGGCGGCATGTCGCCGCTGTTTTTTCGCGATTACGCGTCGCTTTTCACTTCCGATCACAACTGCACTTGCGTATACTTCTCATGTCTGGCGGTTCGGTAGCGTTTCGCTGGGCATGTAGTCGCCGAAGAGTTCATCAGCACCCCAAAACGGGATCTCGATCTCCGTCGAAGGTGTGAGCTCCAAGCAACAAACTCGAAGAGGGGAGGGCGTCACGGTGGAAGCGAAAGCCGACACCTACGACATCCAAACCCCCCGCGGAGCAAAGCCTCGAAGTCGAGGGTCCAAGTGTGTGGCAGCTGGCGAAAGTCGGTGAGCACGCGGCGGCGCAACGGCAAGGAGGAAGCAAACCACGGCCGAATGCACCTCGGTGCACGAGGTGAGGGGAGCAGCTGCGAGGGGCCAAGACCCTGGACGAGCGCGGGTCGTCGTCGACGACTCCAGTGGACGAAGGTGTCGCCCCGAGGGCGAAAGATCGCCGCAAGGCGCAAGGAGGCCAACACGACGTAGGAACGCATCGAGCAGCCGTAACCGATCCGCACACGAAGACCTCGGTCCGCGCGTGCAGGTAGGCGGAGGTGGCCACAGGCGTCGCACAGAAATGCGCGCGTCGACGGCAGCGGGTTCGAGCTTCGGCTCAGGGCACGCACTCTCAAACCGCCCACTGGTCGACCTCGGTCGCTTCGCGTCTCATGCAGCGGACATTCGTTCGCGCTCCGTCGTCGAGCCCGCCATCCGACCACGCTACGCGTCCTGAGCGCCATCGAAGCGTCAGACATCGAACGCGATCCCCTCGGGGGTCGCGTTCATCTTTTTGGGGCGCCCCCGCCTTCACGAGGGCCCGCGTGGGCGCCCGCGGGCCCTCGCGCGACGGCTTCGAGACCGGCAGAACCCGCAGTCGGCCCGCGCAGGCGACGCGAGGCACAAGGGGCCGCGCGAAGCGAGTATGCTCGCGCGCCATGAGCTTGATGCCCGACCGACTGATCTTGGCCGACGCCTTTCACTGGGAAAAGACCGCGCCCGATCGTCTCTACATGACCCAGCCGATGGGCGGGGGCCGGCTCGAGACCTTTACCTGGGCGCAGACCCTCCAGCAGGTGCGCCGGATCGCGGCCTTCTTGCAGGCGCAAAACTTCCCGCCCAAGTCGAAGATCGCCTTGTGCTCCAAGAACACGGCGTGGTGGATGATCACGGATCTGGCGATCTGGATGGCCGGCCACGTCAGCGTACCGCTGTACCCGAACACCACGCGCGACGCCGTCGAGTACGTGCTCGAGCACAGCGAGTCGAAGCTGGTCTTCTTCGGCAAGCTCGACGACCCGGCCGAGATCCGCGCCGGCTTGCTCGAAGGCCTGCCCATCGTGGCGATGCCCTTGTCGGAGTCGGCCGCCGGCGACCTGAAGTGGGACGAAGTGCTCGCGCAGAACGAGCCCATGGCCGGCGAGCCCACGCGCGACGCCGATGAGCTGGCGACCTTGGTCTACACCTCGGGCAGCACCGGACGCTCCAAGGGCGCGATGCTCTCGTTCAAGGCCTTGGCCATCGCCGCCAACGCGCTGGTCAGCGAGCTCAACTTGGGGCCCTCGGACCGCATGCTCTCCTACCTGCCGCTCTCCCACGTCTTCGAGCGCTGGGTGGTCGAGACCTGCTCCTTTCGCGGCGGCTTCCAGCTCTTTTTCGCCGAGAGCCTCGACACCTTCGTGCAAGACCTTCAGCGGGCGCGCCCGACGATGTTCGTCTCGGTGCCGCGCTTGTGGCTCAAGTTCCAGCTCGGCGTCTTCGCCAAGATGCCGCAAAAGAAGCTCGAGACCCTGCTCAAGATCCCCATCTTGAACAACATCGTGCGCAAAAAGGTGCTCGCCGGCCTCGGCCTCGACGCCTGTCGCTTCGCCGGCAGCGGCTCGGCGCCCGTGCCCCCCGAGCTTTTGCAGTGGTACCGCGACTTGGGCCTCGAGCTGCTCGAGGGCTACGGCATGACCGAGAATTTTTGCTACTCGCACATGTCCAAGCCCGGCCGCGTGCGCGTGGGCTACGTCGGCAACGCGCACGAGGGGGTCGAGACCCGCATCAGCGAGCAAGGCGAGATCCTCGTCAAGAGCCCGGCTTCGATGATGGGCTACTACAAAGAGCCCGAGATGACGGCGGAGGCCTTCACCGAGGACGGCTTTTTGAAGACCGGCGATCGCGGCGAGCTCGACAATCAAGGCCGCCTCAAGATCACCGGGCGCGTCAAAGAGATCTTCAAGACCTCCAAGGGCAAGTACGTCTCGCCCGCGCCGATCGAGAACAAGCTGCTCACGCAGTCCGACACCGAGCTGGTCTGTGTCGGGGGCTCGGGCTACCCGCAGCCCTACGCGCTGGTGATGCTCTCGGAAGACAGCCGCAAGCGGGCCGACGGCAGCGGTCGCAAAGAGGTCGAGGCCGCCTTGCGCGAGCACCTCGAGCAGGTCAACCGCCTTCGTGACCGTGGTCGAGGACGTCTGGGCGACCGAGAACGGCTTTTTGACCCCGACCCTCAAGCTCAAGCGCGCCAAGATCGAAGACGCCTACAAGGCCAAAGAAGAGGGCTGGTACGGCGAGAAGAAGACCGTGATCTGGCAGGGCTGAAGCGCCCGGCTCGGCCCCCGATTCGCCCGAGTTACGCCCCGGCAAGCCCGAGTCAGCGGTCGTAGTTCACGAACACGTACCAGCCGCCCTCGATGGGGCGCAGGCAGGTCTCGTGCTCGGGGCAGCCGCGCCCGGCCAGCTCGCCCATGTCGCCATCGAGCGAGGCGAGCACGGGCCCCGGCGGCCGCTCGGGGCTCCACAACAGCCCCTTGATCGAGCCCGAGGTCACGATGCCGCGGCTGTGCATGGCCAGCTGCAGCTGGGCGCCTTGCCCCTCGCGGGCCGCCTCGTCTTCGGTGAAGACCAAGTTCACGTCGACGTCGAGGGCCCGCATCCGTTTGAGCAGGGCGCGTCGGGGATCGTCGAGCTCCGAGCGGGCGCTGCCACCGTAGAGGTAGGTCGCGCCCCCGACGGGGGTGGCGCCGTCGGCGGCCACGCGCAGGGCGTCGAAGTCCTCGCGGTGCCGGCGAAGGTGCTCGATCAGCTCGTCGTCCGAGGGATGCGCCCCGTCGCCCAGGGGTCCCACCAACCACCAGGTCATGGACAAGGCGCCGAGGCCGGCCATGGCGGCGGTGGCCAGCAGTGCGAGCAAGGAGCGCATGTCCCCAAAGACGCACGGCCCGCGAGGGCGATTCCGCGGGCCGGATCTTTGGCCCCGGCGGCGCTCAGTCCTCGGATCCGGGCGCGTCCTTCGGCTCGGTCTCGGGCGGATTCGCCGCCGGCGCCGGGCGGCTGCGGCGGCCTTCGCCCCGGCCCGCCTTGTGCACCGCTTGGCGCAACAAGAACTCGATCTGCGCGTTCACGCTGCGCAGATCGTCGGCCGCCCACCTCTCGATGGCGGCGTGGAGCTTCGGGTCGACCCGAAGCAAGAAGCGCTTCTTTTGCGCCATCGGCTCCGTGCGCGGGGCTACGCGCCGCCTCAGTATAGAGAACCCGCGTTGATGATCGGGGCCGTCTCGTGCTCGCTGACGAGCGCGACCATCAAGTTGTTGACCATCATCGCCTTGCGCTCTTCGTCCAGCTCGACGATGTCTTGGGTCTTGAGCTGGTTCAAGGCGAGCTCGACCATGGAGACCGCGCCTTCGACGATGGCGAAGCGGGCGGCCACCAAGGCCTCGGCTTGTTGCCGGCGCAACATGGCCTGGGCGATCTCGGGCGAGTAGGCGAGGTGGGTCAAGCGGGCGTCGATGATCTCGATGCCGGCGACCTCGATGCGCGCTTGCAGCTCGTCTCGCAGGAGGTGGGCGATCTCCTCGCCGTCGGTCAGCAGCGACTTGCCCTCGGGATCGTCATGCGGATCGTAGGGGTAGCGCGAGGCCAAGTTGCGCACGACGGTCTCGGACTGGATCTCGACGAAGCTCTTGAAGGCGTCGACGTCGAAGAGCGCCCGCGCCGTCTCGGTCACCCGCCAGACGACCACCGCCGCGATCTCGATGGGGTTGCCGCGCTCGTCGTTGACCTTGAGCTTGGGGCTGTTGAAGTTGCGCACCCGCAAGCTCACCTCCTTGCGGCGGGCGAAGGGGTTGGCCCACCAAAAGCCCGAGTCGCGCACCGAGCCGACGTAGCGCCCAAAAAAGACCAGGGCCTTGGCCTGGTTGGGGGCGACGACGAAAAGGCCGACCGCGGTCAGGATGGCCACGAAGAGCAGCCCGACCCCGGCCAAGATGCCGGGCGGGTTGTTGGCCTCGCCTTGGCTGACGAAGAGGTACAAGCCCCCTCCGATCAGCGCGAAGACCACGAGGAGCATGAAAAAGCCGTTAACGGCGGCGGCAGAGCGTTCTCGAGTGTGCATGGACGTTCCCGGGGTCTTGTCCGACATGGCATCGATATGATATCACTTTGACAGCCCCGGTCGACAGGACCGGAGTGCCCGCCGCTTCATTCCCGCGACCAAGCGCCGGTGGGCAGGCCCGCGCGACGAGCCCGGCCGAACCCGGCGCCGGCCTCGCGCGTTCGGCCCAGGCGTGAGCGAGATCGAAGTCGAGATCGAGTCGCCCTGCACCGAGGACTGGGAGGCCATGCGTCCCGAAGCCGGGGGGTGCCGCCGCTTTTGCCAGCACTGCGACCAGTCGGTGCACGACCTGTCGATGATGAGCCAGGCCGAGGCCGACGCCTTCTTGCTGGCGACCGAAGATCTCGACATCTGCGTCGCCTTTCGCGTGGACGCCGAGGGTCGCCGGGTGCATCGCCCGCGTCCGGCCACGCCGGCGCTGGTTCCCCTGGAGCGCCTGCGCCCGCGCGCCCGCCAGAGCTCGAGCCGCGCCTGGCTCCCGGCGAGCATGGTCGGGGCTCTCGCCGCGTGCACGCCACACGGTCAGGCGGAGTCGATCCCCGAGCCCGAAGACGCGCCGGTGCTGCTCGAGGCCCTCGACACGGCGCAACGGATCCCCAGCGCGCCCGCGCCCAAGCCCGAGGCCCACCCGCCCATGGACGATCTTCAGACCCCCTGTTTGTCGGACGAGAGCGTGGCCCACCCCAAGCGTCCGCCGGTGCGCAAAGGCAAGCGGATCCGCAAGAACCGCGGGGTGAGGATCTCGCCGAATCTCGACGACCCGCTCTCGGGGCTGTGAAGCCGCGCTGGGATCCCTAGGCGGGATCCGGCGCCGGCGTGTCGGGACCGTTCTCGGGCAGCTCGGGCATGGCGATGTAGTCGGTGGGGATCTCGCCGGTCAGCGCGTTCAAGAAGGCCATCATCTTCTTCAGCTCCTCGTCGCTGAGCTTGCCCTTGGTCGTTTGGTGCTCGGCCATCAGCTGCACCATCTCTTCGAGGGTGGCCACGCTGCCGTCGTGCAGGTAGGGCGCCGTCTTGGCCACGTTGCGCAAGCCGGGCACCTTGAAAAAGTACTTGTCGGCCTCGGCGCCGGAGATGAGCGAGCGGCCCTCGTCTTTGTAGCTGGGCCAGGGTTTCACGTTGCCGAGCTTTTGGTACATGGTGCCGCCGACGGCCGGGCCGGTGTGGCACTGCGTGCAGCCGACCTCCATGAAGAGGTTCAAGCCCGCGAGTTGCTCGTCGTTCAGAGCCTCGAGATTGCCGGCCAAAAACTCGTCGAAGGGGCCCGGGGTGACGAGCTTGCGCTCGAAGGCGCCGATGGCCTTGGCCATGGTGTCGTAGGTGATGCCCTCTTCGGGGAAGGCGGCCTTGAAGGCCTCGACGTAGCCGGGGATCGAGTTGAGCACGGTGAGGACGGAGGCTTCGTCGACCATGGCCATCTCCACCGGGTTCAAGATCGGGCCTTTGGCCTGCTCTTCGAGATCGGCGGCGCGGCCGTCCCAAAACTGCACGAAGTGAAAGCCGGCGTTGTAGACGGTCGGCGAGTTGCGGTCACCGCGTTGAGTCTTGTGTCCCGGCGAGGTCACCTCGCCGTCGATGCCGAAGTTGTCGAGCTTGTGGCAGCTCGCGCAAGAGATGTCGTGGTTCTTCGACAAGCGGGTGTCGTGGTAGAGCATCCGACCGAGGGTGATCTTCTCCTCGGTGATCGGGTTGCTCTCGCTTTGGGCGAGCTCGGGCAGCGGGGCGAAGTACTGCTTGGCCTTCTCGAGGGTCGTGCGGGCCGAAGGACCCTTTTTGGTCGCGCTCGCGGCGGGCGGCGTCGCGTCGCTGACGACGAGGTCGGAGGCCGCCGCGCCGGTCGGCGCCGCGTCTTTTTTCTCCCCACCGCCGCAAGCGATGAGGGCGCAGGTGGTCAAGAGGGTGGCAATTCGGGCGTGGGGTCGAGACATGCGGATCCTTGCCGTAGCTGCGGTGAGCGTGCACCATTCTAAGCCGAGATGGCGACCTCGCATCCCCCGGTGGGCTCACATGAACGTAGCGCGGCATCGCCCCTGGCGCGCGAGGCTCATGGCGAAGCTCATGCCGTCCGCCTCCTTCGCGTCGCAACCCTCGCTTCCTTGGTGCTTGCGAGTAGCTGCAAGAGCCCCGAGACCGCGAGCTTCGTCGACCGGGTGTGGATCTCCGCCAAGCCCGCCGACGCCAAGGCGGATTTCGCCGCGATCTTGGTCTCGGGTCGCCAAGGCGCGCGTCAGCTCACGGGTGTGCTGCATCGCGGCTCTGCCTACCGCGGGCGCTGGGACACCTTCAGTTGGACCCGACGCGGTGACGCCGGTGCGCGCATGGTCTTCTACCAAGACGGTCGCACGCACGATTTGCAGCTGATCCGCTGCGAGGCTCCCGAGGGTTTCGACTTGTGCATGCAAGTCGAGGGGGATCCCAGCGGCGTGCGCCGTTGGTTGTCGAAGAAGCGATGGACGCTGCGTCGCAAGGCGCGAGCGGGTGCCGCCCTCGACGCCGAGCTCCTGGCGACCCTCGCGGCCGACGAGGACGCCGACTTCGCGTTTTCGCCCGAGGACTGAGACGGCGTGGGTCGAAGCGAAGTCGACGCCGTGCTCGAGCGCCTCGTCGCTCAGTTTGCGTCGCCCTACGACTTTTTGCGCGAGCTCGTCCAAAACTCGATGGACGCGGGCAGCGACCGCGTCGAAGTCAGCCTCGAGTGCCACGAAGACGGCGAGGGCGGGGCGGTCTTCGAACTCGTCGCCATGGACACCGGCGTCGGCATGGACGAGGCCATCTTGGACGGCGCTTTCACCCGCTTGTTCTCGAGCTCCAAGGCCGACGACCGCACCATGGCCGGCGGCTTCGGGGTGGGCTTCGTCTCCGTCTTCGCCTGGGCGCCCCAGGTGGTCATGGTCCAGACCGGGCGCGGCGGCGAAGCCTGGGAGCTGATCTTCTTCGAGGACCGCAGCTTCGAAAAACACCGCCTCGAGACCCCCTTCGAGGGCACGACGATCACCATGTTTCGGCGCGACGACGCCGGCAACTACCCGGCCGTGGTCGAGGCCGTGCGCGACAGCTTGTGGCGCTGGTGTCGCTACTGCCCGATCGAGATCAGCTTCGAAGACCTGGGCGGCGACGCCGGGCCCGAGCTCATCCAAGATGCGCCGGCCCGCGACGAGCAGGTGCTCGCGCGCCGGCGCAGCGTCGGCGATGGCGAGATCCACCTCGCCTTCGCCGTGCCGAGCCACGCGGTCCTCACCCGGCGGGGGCTCATCTTGGCCGAGGGCGCGCCGGCCAGCTTGGTCGAGGCCCTCGGCGCGCAGGCACACAGCGTCGATCACCTGCAGCTGTGGATCGACTCCCCCGAACTCGAGACGACCTTGGCCCGCGACAAGGTCGTCGAAAGCGAAGGCCGCCGCGCCCTCGAGACGGCCGTGCTCGGCGAGCTCGAGGGCCTGCGCGCAGATCTGCTGGCCGAGCTCGTCGCCTTGGCCCAAGACCCGGCGCCGTGGAGCGCGGCCAAGGCCGGCCGCTACGGAACCTTGCACGCGCATCTGCAGCTCGAGTGGGGGGCCATGGCCAGCCGCATCGAGGCGGCGGCGATCCTGCGCGCGGCCGGACCGCACGCGTGGACGCCGGCGGGCCTTCGTGAGGCCATCGCGGGGGGTCCTTTGCTGTGGGCCCCGATCGATGGCGAGCCACCGCGCGGCGACTACCCCGTCGTCCACGTCGCCGGCGACGCGGACCGGATCTGGCTCGAGAAGCTGGCCGCGCGCTTTGGGACGCGGGCAAGGGCGCTCGATGAGCTGCGCGGTGAAGCGAAGCCCTTCGCCGCGGGCGAGAGCGGGACGCGAGCCAAGGACTTCGCCGCGCGCATCCAGGCCTGGTTCGAGGGCCGCGTCGAAGCGCCGGGGCTGACGGCCGTACGGATCTCCATGGCCGAGGCCTGCGACGGGGACGACAAAGACCCGCCCCTTTGTGCCTGGGACTGCGGGGGCTGGCTCTTGACCGGACGCGAGGGTCTGCCGGCGCGCGCCCTTGGGGCCTTGTGGCTCGACGGGCGTCACCTCTTGGTCAAGGCGGCCCGGCGTGCCCACGGCGAGGCCGCGCTGCTGGCCGAGCTGACTTTGGTCTCGGCCATCGCCACCCTCGTCGAGATCGACTTCGACGCGGGGCGCCTGGCCGACTACGCGGCCGCGCGCCGCGAAGCATTGGAGGCCGGGCGATGAGTCGGATCTCGGATCCCAAGCTGGCCGCCTGCGTGGCCGACCGTCGCCTCTCTTTCGAAGAGCTCGGCCAGCCGCACAGCGACGCGCCCTCGCTGCGCCACTTCAGCGTCTCGCAGACGGCGGCGATCTTGTCGCTGCGCGAGACCTACGCCAAGACCATCGGCGCCGAGGCGCGCCCGTGGGACTGGAGCTTGTACTTGGTGCGCGCGGCCAACTTGCTCAGCGAGCGGGCCGTCGGCGAGGCCAGCTCGACGCGGGGCGAGCGGAACCTGCTCGAGCTTCGCTTTTTGCACCCGGGCTTCGACTTCGCGCCGGGGCCCGGCCGTGAGCTCGGAGATCCCTTGGTCGGGGCGCTGGCCGAAGACCGCGGGCTCCCCTTGGATGCGCCGCCCGACTTCGACCTCGAAGCTGCGCGCTGGTCGGCCTGGTGCGCCTTGCTCGGGCGTGGACTCAACGCCTTGCTCAGCCAGCAGCCGCTGGCCGTAGAGCTGCACTGCGCTTTGGGCGTGCGGCGGTGGGAGCGACGCGCCGAGCAGGCCAAGGGCGAAGATCCCTACGCCATGCGAGCCGGGCCGCCGGCGGCCGAGCACCCGCGCAGCAGCTTCATCGTGCGCGTGTGGACCGAAGGCGGGGGCCTGGGTTCGAAGCTGCGGGCCTGGCTCGGCGGCGACACCCCCGACGAAGACCTCCTCGAGTGCTGGGACGCGCGGATCTTGAGCCCGGCCATGCGCGCGGGCGGCCTGAGTCGCAAGCGCGAGACGCCGGTCGAAGGTCCGCGCGCGCTGGCGCCGGTGCGCCTGGGCCAGCCGGTGCAGCTCGGCGACGAGGCGCGCATGGGGCTGGCCCCCGGCCAAGGCGGGCTCCGCTTGGTGCGCGAGGGCGTGAGCGTGATGTACCTCGACGCGGCCCTGGCCGAGGCCGGCTTGCGCAAGGCCCCCGAAGGTTGGATCGAAGCGCCCAAGCTGCGGCTGACCGCCGACGAGCACGACTTGGTGCGCGACGCGAACTTCGACGCCCTCGTCGCGTGGTTGCACGACCTGCAAGCGCACACCCACGTCAGCGAGCAAGGCGAGAAGGTCATCTGGCCCGAAGCCATCGCGCACCTGTCGACGGTGAGCGGTCGCCCCGTAGCGATCGACGAGCTGCGTCAGTGGATCTCGGTCGGGCGCGAGCTGCTCTACGTCGCGCCCAACCGCCAAGAGGAGGTGTCGGCGGCGATGAAGGCCCGCGTCTTGCGGGTGTGGCCCTCGGAGCTGCGTGCGGTCGAAGGCGCGCTGCCGGGGGCACGCTGGGTGCCGGTGCGTGCGCTGGGCGAGCGGCCGAGCTTGGACCCCATCGATCTGACCAGCCTCGAGCAGGGCAGCTTCGCGCCCCAGTGGCTGGCCCGCGGGCATGAGCTCGCGGTCGAGGGGCAGCGCGTCTACTTGTCGGCGCGCGCGTACCTGCATCGATTTTCTGGGGCGAACCTCGGCTCGATCTTGGTCTTGGCCTACGGGCGTCGGGTCGCCCATACCCGCGACCACACCCGCACCGTCGGCGGCGTCACCTTGGTGATCGAGCTCGAGGCGCGCGGGCACGAGGCCCTGCCCACCCAAGAGAGCCTGCGTGCGGCGCCAGCCGTGCTCGAAGGGATCTTCGCGCGCGGCGTCGAGCTGATCGAGGCGGCGCAACGCGAGCTGCTCGGCGTGGTCATCCAAAGCGCCAACCCCTGGGACAACCCCTTTTTCCGCGAGCACATGGGCAAGCTCGACGCCGCCGCCCTCGAGTTTCGCTACCGCGAGACCCCCGAGGGGCTGCGCTTGGCCTGGGCGGATCATCCGGCCATGCAGCTCGAGGTCGCGCGCGACGACGCGGGCCAGGCCCTGAGCTTGGACGCCCTGCTTCGGCGCGTGCGCGAGGTCGGCTTCGTCGTCGTGCGCCGCGGCGATCAGAGCTTTCCGCGGCTCGAGTCGAGTCGAGCCGAGCTCTCGGCCCTGCGTGTGCGCCGGGCTGCGCGAGAGTTCGTCGGCCGCCTGCTCGGCCCCGAGGTCGCCCTCGAGTTGCCGTTGGTGCCCGAGGCCCAGCCTCGCGTCGGCGACGCGAACTTCAACCGAGGCCTGCTCACCCGCGCCGAGCTGGCCGAGGACGACCTCGCGCGGGCGGGCGTGGATCCGCGGGCTCGCTTGCGCGCGCGGGCCCGACTCCTGGTCGCGCGGGCATTGGACCAAGACGCCCTCGGAGCCGAGGGGGCGCGGATCTGGTGGCGCTGGGACCCCCGCGCGGCCGAGCCCCGTCGCGCCCAGAGCCTGCGCGCGCTCGCCATGGAGCGACCCTCGCCCGGGCTGATCTTTCCGGGCGCCGGCAGCCGCGAGCTCGAAGGCGTGGCCCTCGAAGTCACGCCGGCCATCGCGGCGTTGCTCGCCGCCCACGAGGGCTACCTGCCCGCGCGTCGCAGCGTCGGCAAGGCGCGCGGCTCCGCCGGCGGCGGCCGAACGAGCTCGGCCGCGCCGCGCACCCCCGGTCGTCGACACAAGGCGGGGACCTTGCCCCTGTTGCGTGCGCGCGTGGATCATCCGCACGCGATCGGGGCGCTGAGCGTCGCGGCCGACGGCAGCTCCCCGGGCGTCGCCTTGTGGTCGCGCGGACTCAAGGTCGGCACCGTGCGCTTGCCCGAGCCCCTCGGCCGCGTCGGCGGCCGCTTGTGGCTGACGCCGCAAGGCCGACTCGTCCGCTCGCGCGAGCTGCAGGGGATGGCGGCCGAGCTCGCGGCCGAGCTGCTGGCCAAAGCCCCCTACGAACGCGTCTTGTTGCCGCCCGAAGATCCGCGCCACGCCGCCTTGTCGGCCTTGGTCGCCTATGTCCAAGGGGTGATCGGTAAGACCAGCGGCGCGCTCTCCCAAAGCGCCGCCTTCGCCAAGCTGCGCGCGGCCCTCGAGCTCGAAGTCGAGGCGCGCGAGAGCTTCGAAGCGCAGGTCGACGCCTCGCTGCGGCGTTGGCCGATGAAGCCCGGCCCCGGCCAAGATCGACTCGCGGAGCTGCTGCGCTACGCCTTGGCTCAAAAGGCACCAATTACGCGCGCGACCTTCTCGTGGAAGGTGGCCGAGCTCGAAGACGGCCGCTCGACCATCGAGCTCGGCAACCGCAACCGCTGGATCAAGCGGGCCGAAGACGACCCACGTTCACGCTACGAGGGCGCCGCGATGGTCCTCGACGCCGTCTTTCGAGACCCCGCGTGGCGGGCCGAGATGCGGGCCGAGGCCCCGGAGCGCTGGGCCAAACAACGTGACTGGGCCTTGCGCAGCCATTTTCGCCTGCTCGCGCGCTGGCTCGAAGTGGGCGACTGAGGGGGCCGGCCGCTCGGCCCTCGACCCGGCGCCGCCCTTGCCCGCGCCTTTTTTGTGTGCGCTCGACGCCCTCGTCTAGGATCTGCGCGTGGATGCGCCCGCGGATGCTCGAGCCTTTCGCGTCCGCGGTCGTGCGCTGGTCGGGGGTGCGGTCGCAGCCCGGGCCATGGATCCCGAGGCCTGGTCGGCCCAGATGGGCGGCGCCTCCGAGGCCTTTCGCAATGCGCTGGCCGAAGCCGACGCCGAGGCCTGGTATCCCTTCGAGTTGCTCTTCGAGCTTTTGGGGATCACCGACCGCGCCTGCGGCGACGAGCAAAGCGCCCTGCGAGCGATGGCGCGCGAGACCTTGTTGCGCGACGCGAGCCGCTCGATGAAGCCCCTCGTGCCGGTGATGAGCCCGACCTGGGCCTCGCGGCACCTTCAGCGGATCTGGCGCGAGTACGGATCTTGCGGCTCGATCGAGTTCGAGTCCGGCACCATGCACGGCGCGCGCGTGCGCGTCAGCTTCGCGGGCGAGGCCCTGCCCCCGGGCGGCCATGTCTGGTGTTGGATGGCCGGCGCGCTCGAGGCGATCTTGCGGATCGCGGGGGCCGAAGGCGTGCGCGTTCGCCACGAGCCAAGCGCAGATCCCAGCGAGCGGCGCTACGACTTGCGTTGGCTGTGACGCCGTCGATCATGGATCATGGGGCGTGCCCACGCGCGCCGAAGCCCTGGCCGACGAAGCTTTTACCTTGTGCCTGAGCGCGGGCTTTTTCGGCTTCTTCGCGCACACCGGGGTGCTCGCCGAGCTCGAGGCGCGCGCGCTGAGGCCCCAGCGGGTCGTCGGTGTCTCGGCGGGCAGCTTGGCCGGCGGACTGTGGTCGATGGGCCTTTCGGCCGAGGCCCTCGGCGACCGACTCGCGCGTTTGGAGCGTGACGAGTTTTGGGATCCCGGTTTTCCGTTGGGCCTACCCGTCGGCGGTCTGTTGCGCGGGCAGAAGTTTGCGCGGATCTTGGACGAGCTGCTCGAGCCGTTGGGCCGTCACCGCCTCGAGCGCGCGCGCGTGCCGATGACCGTCGTGGTCTGGGAGCTGCGCGGGCGCAAGATCCTGCGCTTGGATCGCGGGCCGGTGTCGCCGGCCATCCGCGCCTCGTGTGCGGTGCCCGGGCTTTTTCGTCCGGTGCGGGTGGCCGGGCGCTTGTGTTGGGACGGCGGCGTGGCCGACCGGATCGGCGCCAGCGCGCTGCGCCCCAAAGAGCGTGCGCTGACCGTCGAGCTGCCGCATCACTCGCCTTGGCCCGAGTTTGGTCGTGCGCCGCAACCCGACGACGCGGCCATGCGCTTCGTGCCGCAGGGACTGCCGCGCGTGCATCCCTTTGCCCTCGAGCGCGGGGCCGACGCCAAGGCGCGGGCGCGGGCCCAGTTCGCGGCCTGGCTCGACGGCGACGCGCCGGCGGCCTGAGCGGGCACGAAAAAGGCCCGCACGCGGCGGGCCTCTTCGTGAGTCGTCGGTCGCGCGACTAGTCGATCGGCACCGTCGTCGGCGGCATGCCGCCCTCGCAACCCCACTGGAAGTTGTCGATGAAGGCGTAGCTGTCGAGCACGGAGTCGCCGAGGTCCATGATGGCGAAGACCACGGTGATGTTCTCGCCGGGGTTCACGCTCGCTTGGGTGCTGAGCCAGCGCGTACCGCCGTGCCCGTCCATGCAGGTGCCGGTGAGCTCGGGAGCGGTGCAGCCGCTGCCGGTCGGGCACACGGGGTGGCCCGAGGCGTCGGCGTCCAAGAAGTCCATGAAGCCGGCGTTGAGCGAGATCGGGTTGCCCGAGTCGTCGAAGGAGATGTTGCCGGTCCAGGCCTCGGACTCGAGCCAGCCGATGTACATGTCGTTGTACTGGCTGCCGTAGTAGACCGGGTACTCGAAGCTGAAAAAGGCGAAGTCGTAGCTGAAGGAGGTGACCCCTTCGGGCACGGTGGTCGTGAAGCGGATCTCCGTGTAGTCGAAGGCGCCCGGCGTCAGCGAGGCGAAGGAGTCTTCGAACTGGGCTTGGATGGTGTTGGAGCAGTCGCCCGTGCCCACCAAAGCGGGGTTGTCCGCGCAGGTCTGCGCGCCGACGTTCATCGGCACGATGGGCGCGGGCAAGGTGGTGCCGGGGTCGTAGGCGCCCAGGTCGCCGTTGCAGCCGCCGCCGGAGTTGAGGTCCGCGACGATGCCCGAACCGATGACGGCGTAGCGGGTGCCCTCGCGGGGCGGGAAGGCGTTGGCCGTACCGAAGGCGGCCATCGTGCCCGAGGCCGAGGGGCTGCCGGAGATGGTCGCGTTGACGATCGGCTCCCCGTTGCCGCAGTTCAGGCCCATGGCCTTGACCACGTCATTGGCGGCGCTCGCATCGCAAGGCACGTGCTCGGGCACGCTACAGGTGCCGCAGTTTTCCTCTTCGCCGCAGGCGGTCGTGCCCTCGCTCGTGGCCTGCATGCTGTCGAGGCATCCCTCGGGCGGACAGTTTCCGCCGGAAGTCCCCGTAGAACTTCCGCTGCCGTCGCTCGACTCGCCGCTGCTGCCGGAGGTGTCGAGGGTCAAAATCCCATCGTCGCCGACCTCGGAAGAGTCGTTGGCCTCGGATTTGGAGCAACCCGTGGCGAGCAATAAAGGCAAGCCGGCTAGGCAAGGCAGGAGCCGTCCACGCAACGTCATGCGCGGGATGTTAGCAAAGGTGGGCCCGCAAGGCTTCGATCTCGCGAGCGCGCGCGACCGCGTTTACTCAACAACGACGCGCACTTGTGGCCCTGCTGCGATCTGGCCGAAAACGCCGCGCTGGAGCCACCTTCGCGAAGACCGCGAGTACTCGGTGTCGCGCGAGGTACGGACTTTTCGACCAGTGTACGCGCGCCGGCCCTCGCGCGAGGTGGGTGGGCGTGGTAGGCGGACCCTCATGCCGGGCGACCTTCCCGCGATCGCGGACCTCGGACCCCGCTTCTTCAACTTCGTCGAGGGCCTCGAAAGGCCGGTGGCCTTCTTCGATCTCGAGACGACGGGCACCGATCATCAACGGGATCGCATCATCGAGATCAGCGTCGTGCGCGTGTGCCCCTTGCCCGTCGCGATCGAGGCGCCCAAGACCTGGCGGGTCAATCCGCAGATGCGGATCCCGGCCGAGGCCACGGCCATCCACAAGATCTCCGACGAGGACGTGGCCGACGCGCCGACCTTCGAGGCCCTGGCCGACGAGCTGCTCGCGGTCTTCGAGGGCTGCGACCTCGGGGGCTTCGCGGTCAGCCGCATGGACATCAAGATGCTGCAACGCGAGTTCGAGCGCGTGGGCAAGAGCTTCCCCGTGCACGAGCGCCGCGTCTTGGACGCGCAGGTGATCTTTCACCGCAAAGAGCCCCGCGACCTCTCGGCCGCGATGCAGTTTTATCGGGGCCGCCCCCTCGAAGGAGCTCACGGTGCCGAGGCCGACACCTTGGCCAGCTTGGAGGTCTTTGCCGGACAGCTCGCGCGCTACGAGGACCTGCCTTTGGACCTGGCCGGCCTCGACGAGGTCACCGCCTCGCAGCACGACGCCTACGTGGACCGCGAGCGTCGCTTCATGTGGCGCGACGGCGAGCCCGTGTTCAACTTTGGCAAGCTGCGCGGCAAGGCCCTGCGTTGGGCCGCGAGCGAGCCGAGTGAGCGCGCCTACCTCAAGTGGATCTTGCAAGGCAGCTTCGAAGAGGACACCAAGGCGGTCGTCCGCGAGGCCCTCGAAGGCAAGATCCGCCGCAAAGAGCCCGGCTGAGGCCGGCCTATTCGGCCGCGTCTTCGTCGTCGCGCGCGGGCACGAAGCGCAAGGCGGGCTCGTCGAGCAGCACGGTCGTGCGCGGCGGGACCGAGTGGGTGAGCCACACGTTGCCGCCGATCGTCGAGCCGGTGCCGATCACCGTGTCGCCACCCAAGATCGTCGCGCCGGCGTAGACCGTCACGTCGTCTTCCAAGGTGGGGTGACGCGGGTTGGCCCCTTCGCCTCCGACGCCGCGGGTCGACAAGGCGCCCAAGGTCACGCCTTGGTAGAGCTTGACGCGCGCGCCGATCCGCGTGGTCTCACCGATCACCAGCCCGGTGCCGTGGTCGATGAAGAAGCTGTCGCCGATCGTCGCGCCGGGGTGGATGTCGATGCCGGTGCGGGTGTGCACGAGCTCCGACATCATGCGCGGCAACAAGGGCACGCCGCGGCGCCACAGATGATTGGCCAGGCGGTAGACGGCGATGGCCGAGACGCCCGGGTAGCTCGAGACGACCTCGTTCTCGCTGCGGGCGGCCGGGTCGCCGGCCATGGCCGCGCGCACGTCGGCGGCCAGGCGACCGCGTAGATCCGGCAGCGCTTCGAGCAAAGAGAGGGCGTGGGTCTGGGCGACCTCTTCGCGCTCGCTGTCGGTGCAGCCGCCGCACTGGATCGCGCGCCCGATGATCGTCTCGAGGCGACGCAAAGCTCGGGTGCAGCGCTCGCCGACGAAGTAGCGCGAGGTCAGCTCGTCGACGTGGTCGCGCCCAAAAAAGCCGGGGAAGAGCAGGCTGAACAGGTCGTCGAGCAGCGCGCTGACCTCGGCCAGCGAGGGCAGGTTGCTGCCGTCGAGGTGGTTGATGTTGCCGTGCGCGGCGTAGGACTCGACGATGCCGTCGACGATGCCGTCGACGCGCGCCGCGAGTCGGGGTTTGATCTCCGCCACCGGCGAACGATAGCACCGCGAGGCGCGCGCGCCCGCCTTCGCGCGCGCTGTACAAACGCGCCGGGATCCGCGGCCCGACGCCCGCCAATGGTCGGATCTTTGGGGGCTGGCCCGCGGCCTTCTATGCTGCATCGCCGTGTCCGACGCCGCTTTGGAGACCCTCGTGCGCGAGCTGCTCTTGCACCGCAGCGAAGGGCTCGACGCGCCACAGCTCGGGGCCTTCGTCGACGGCTGGTCGAGCCTGCTCGACTTGGTGCGCCGAAGCCGGCTGCTCTTACCGCAGGCCGACGAGGACGAACATGCGCTGATCGCAGAGTTGGTCGAGCGGATCCGCGCCGCGACCGCCGCCGCGCTGGACGAAGAGGCCGAGCTTTAGCCGCGCGCGTCCCCCCTGCACCACCCGACACCGCCGCGGCGGGCGGTGGTAGATTGGCGCTGCCGCATGGGCGACGAAGCGCTGCACCCGGCCCTCGATGGGCTCGAACCGCGGGCCTTGTGGGAGCGCTTTGACGCGCTTCGCAAGATCCCCCGCCCCTCGATGAAAGAGGAGGCGGTGCGCGTGCATCTCGAGGCCCTCGCGGCCGCGCAGGGCTGGCGAAGCGCCCGCGATCAGGCCGGCAACTTGGTGCTCTACGTCCCCGGTCGCGGCGCCGGTCG
>JAUIJR010000439.1 GCA_030431075.1 Polyangia bacterium
CGCCAGCTGCCGGCGACACGGGCGACCATGCCGAGGTTGGCCTGCACGGCCGCGCCACGCTGGCCGAGGGCGAGGACCAGCTCACCGACCCGGGCGCTCGCCTCGCGGCGAGGCAGTAGCGCCGCGGCGGCGTCGAAGTCCTCGGGCAGCTCGACTTGCAACAAGGCGAGGTCGAAGCTCGGGTCCCGGCCGAGCACGCGGGCCGCAACTTTGCGGCCGTCGGGCAAGCGCAGCTCGCCTTCGCTGCGGCGTCCCATCGCGTGGGCGACGGTGACGGCGAGGCCCTCGGCCGTCCACAAGGTGGCGCTGGCCGGGACCCGTCCGCCGAGGACTTCGAGGACGCCCCCGCGCCCCCGCTCGACCAGCTCGGCGAGCTCGGTGGACAAGGCGTGGAGCTTGGATGCGGCTGAACTCATGACGCAAAGGTGCGTCCGAGCCTCGCATGGACCAAGGCTTCGAGGGGATGGGCCAGCGCCGCGCGCACCCACCCGTTGGGGTAGTGGGCGGTGGCAGTCAACGCAGCGCGTCCGCAGCTCAAAGTACGATCAAACCCCAGCGCGCGGCCAGGACGACAGCCTCGGTGCGGCTTTCGGCACCCAACTTGTCGAGGATCGAGCGCACGTGGAACTTGGCCGTGTTGACGCTGACCGAGAGCGATTCGGCGATCTCTTTGTTGCTCGCGCCGTCGGCCAACAAAGCGAGGACTTCGGACTCGCGTTTGGAGAGCTCGGGAGCGTTGGGCGGCGGTGTGTGGGCACGCGCGCCCAAGTCGAGCTCGAGCGCGGGATCCAAGACGCGCAGGCCGGCCAAGGCGGCCGGCAAGGCTGCGGCCAGGGTGTCGGCCGCGACGTCACGGGCGAGCACCGCCGCGGCCCCACGGGCCCAAGCTTCGTGGCCCGACTCGGCGTCGTCGACAAAGACGACGACCGGGATCGAGGCACTGAGGCCGGCGACCTTGATCGCGTCTTCGGGCTCGTACTCCCACAACAGGCCGTCGGCCCCCTCGAGCTCACCGAGCTCGAGCGACTTGGGCGTCAGCTCGGGGCCCGCCGTAAAACGGGCGTCCGCACCTTCGAGCAGCGCACATAGACCCATGCGGGCCAGGGGGTCGCGGGCGACGACCGCAAACTCCCAGCTGCGCTCGAACTCGGTACGGGCATCCATTCGCGCCTGTATAAGTCGCAGATCCGGCTTGGGAAGGGGCCCTTTTGGCGTCGTTTCGCAGGGCGGGCAAAACTGGTGCCCCAGCCGCGACAAATGCAAAGAGCCCGAGCTCCCCGGGTGGGGAGTCGGGCTCGAACTACGCGCAGCGCTCGGACCTGTCTGTGGTCTTCGGCGAGGATCTTCGGCTGCGCGGGCGCTTGGGCGCCGATCGGTGGGCTTTGGACCTAGAGCATCGAGCGCCAGGAGCTGTCGCTCGAGCTGCTGCTCGGGATGCCGAGACCTGGGGCCGGATTTGCGGCTTGGGCCGGCGGGCTCTTGCTCAGCGGCGGGCGGACCTTTTTGGCCATGCGTCGGATCATCCGGCGCAGGCTCTTGGCGATCGGGTGCCCGGTGGGCAGGACCACCGCGGCGATCTCGTCGCCCTCTTTTTGGACGACGACGGTGTGTTGGCCGACCACGACGCGGATCGTGGACTGTCCCGAGATCGCGAAGAGGCCCAAGGCGTGGTTCAACACCTCTCGCCAGCTTTGGTCGCCGCGAAATTCACGTGCGTCGCCGTGCTGAACCGTCACGGCTTCGATTCCATTGGCGACGTTGAGATGCTCGATGTTGGCTGCAAGACTCATTTTGTTCCCCCTAAAGTGGGTGCGGACACCGGACTCGAACCGGTTGGCCCGCTTGGCGGGAGTTGGGTTGGTGGCCTGGACCACGGTGGAGGGTCATGCCCCCACGCGAGCGACTACGCCCAAACACCTTGTTGGTTACTCTTTAGGAGTACTCCCAATGCGTCCGCGCGCAAGCTCGAAGGACGTGAGGCGACCGGCGGCCTGCTAGCATCCCGGCCGCATGGCGAGCGAAGCGGTCAAAGACGCCGGATCTGGGCGTTCAGGCGACGCTTCGACGCGCACGCGTGGGCGCAAGGCGAAATGGGCCGCGCTTTGGTTCGTCGGCGCCAGCGCGGCGTTGATCCATCCCGTCTACACCCTCGTAGGTAACCGCGTAGCGCCGCGTGTGCTGGGCCTGCCCTTTTCTTTGGTGTGGGTGCTCGGCTGGATCGCCGCCAACACGCTCGTCCTCGCATGGATGTACCGATCGAGGGTAATCCCTGCCCCCGAAGACGAAGGCGGTGAGATCCGTGGCGGCTGAAGGGAGCGTCCTTGGGCTCGCCTTCGCCAAACCTTGGGCGAGCGCCGTACTTTGTACATACCTGCTGTGCGTGCTGGTCTTGGGCTGGCTCGCAGCGCGGCGCGGTCGCGGTGACGTGAGCGACTTCGTGGCCGGCGAGCGGGCCTTTGGTCCCGTCGTCATGTACTTCGTCGTCGGCGCGACCATGTTCAGCGCCTACGCCTTGTTGGGGACGCCCCAGCGCGTCGTCGAGAAGGGATCCGACGTCTTTTACATCTTGGCCTACGGCAGTGTCGGCCTGGTGCCTTTGTTCTTCGTCGGGGCACGGGTGCGCCGCCTCGGTGCGCGACACGGGTTCGTCACGCAAGCCGAGCTCGTGGCCGCGCGATTCGACAGTCGCGCGGTCGCCTTGTTGATGGCCATCGGCACCTTGGCCGCTTTTTGGCCCTACCTGGTCATCCAGCTGCAGGCGGCGGCGATGGTGGTGAGCTGGGCGACGGGTTGGACTTCGCCGGTGTGGGGCGCGGGCTTGGTCGCGGCGGTGGTGTGCACCTACGTCGTCCAAGGTGGGGTGCGTGGTGTGGGGTGGACCAACGTGGTCCAGGGGGTGGGGATGTTGGTGGTGGTGTGGGTGATCGGCTTGTACTTGCCGCAGCGCCTGTACGGCGGCGTGGGTCCGATGTTCGATCGCGTCGCGGCCGAGAAGGCGGCGTGGTTGGTGCTGCCGGAGGTCGGTGAGACGGGACCGGGCGGCACGAGCCCTTGGTCCTACAGCTCGCAGGTCTTGGTCAGCGCGCTGGGCTTTTCGGTGTGGCCCCACGTGTTCATGAAGTGTTTCACGGCCAAGAGCGCGCGCTTGGTGCAGTGGTCGGTGATGACCTACCCGAGCTTCTTGTTCTTCTTGTTGCCGCTGATCTTCTTGGGCTACGTGGCGACCTTGGAGGGCGGGCCGGCGACGGACCAGGTGCTGTTTTGGCTGGCCGAGCTGCCTGGACTCGAGGGCGCGTCCACGTGGATCGGTGCCTTTTTGGCCTTCGCCGTGCTGGCCGCGTCGATGTCGACGCTCGACGCGCTCTTGCACGCGAGCGGGGCGGTGTTGGTGCGCGACTTGTGGGTCGGGGGACTCGGCCGGAAGCTCGATCCTTCGCGCCAGCCGGCGATGATGCGCGTAGCGATCGTGGTCACCGCCGCGCTCGCGTTCATGGGCGTGGCCTCGGGGATCGAGCTGAGCTTGGTCGACCTGCTCTTGTTGGGCTACGACTTCATCGTCCAGTTCGTCCCGGTGATCTTCATCGGCTTGTTCTGGCGCGGTGCCAACCGGGTTGGCGCGGTGGCGGGCTTGTCGGTCGGCTTGTTGGGCGTGCTGGTGTTGCAGCTGGTCGGGATCGCGCTGCCTGTACGACCGGGGGTGCTGGCCCTCTTGCCGAACCTCGCGGTGTTCGTGCTAGCGTCGCGCGTGGGACAAGCGGATCCCGAACCGGTGCTCGCGCGTTTTTTCGATGGTCCGCCGGACGCCCCGAAAAACTCCGAGCGCTCCGCGTAGATCACGATGCTTTCTTCGACGACAGACCATGACTCGAGCTTTGGGCGCGCACCTGCATGGCGTGTCGCGTGGATCTTCGCGCTCGGCTCGACGCTCGCCGCTTGCGATGCGGAGCCGACCGGCGAAGCCCCGGCCGAGCTGGACTTGAGCTACGTCGACCGACGAACGCAGGTGCCCGCGGGCGAAGACTTCGCCTTGCCCAAGGCGGATGCACCGGGCAAGGACGCGCCCCGGCCCGAAGATTGTGGGACGCGGACGGGGCGCAACGACGCCGGGCAGTGCGAGTTCTTGGCCACGCGAGACGCCGGCTACGCACAGCGGGTGCTCTTACCCGCGGGGCGGGCCTTTGTGGGCCGTGTGCCCGTGAGCTACGACGGTGCGGCGGGTCGCAGCTCGGGCCACCTGTCGTTGATGACTTCGCCGCCGCGCCATGTCGAGGTCGGCAGCGTGTGGATGGACCTTCACGAGGTCACGCGCGAGGCCTACGCGGCCTGCGTGGAGCGGGGGGCTTGCACACCAGCACGCTGCCATGACGGGGCGGATGGTCAGCCGACGCATCGGGAGTTCGACGAACGCCTGCTGGCCCGGCTGCCCCAAACTTGTGTGACGCATGCACAAGCGCTGAGCTTTTGCACGGCGCACGA
>JAUIJR010000440.1 GCA_030431075.1 Polyangia bacterium
GCCAAAACCCTCGCCGAGCGAGGAGAACCACAAGGCGATGCCCAAGGCCAAGCCGCCCGCCGCAAAGAGCGGCCAGCCGCCTGCGCGGCCCCGAATGGCCCAGCCCAAGAGCGCGGCCAAGCCCGCGAGCATGGCCGCGCCGTAGACCCCACCGGCCCACGGAGCGCTACCCACCAGCACCAAGGCGCTGCAGCCGAGCACGCCCAGCACGAAGGCCATGGTCAGGTTCGAGCTGAGGATCGAGGCCAGCAGGCCTACGGCGACGAAGGCCGCCCCCATACAAAAGTAGCCGAGGTAGGTCGCGGCCAGCAGGCCCAAGTCCGGGTCGCCCAAGACGGCCAAGACCGCGACATGCGAGGTCGACAACAACAAGGCGACGACATAGACCCCGAGGGCCCCGAGGTACTTGCCCAGCACGACCTCGGCGTCCCGCACGGGCAAGCTGACGAGCAGCTCGTCGGTGCCGGCGCGCCGCTCTTCGGCCCAGCTGCCCATGGTCAGGGCGGGCACGAAGAGCATGAGGATCGCCGGCATCGCGGCGTTGAGGTTGGCGAGGTCGGCCAGGTTCCGGGCGAAAAAGCCCTCTTGCAAAAAGGCCGCCGCCCCGGTGAGGCCGATGAAGAGGGTCAAGAACACATAGCCGGCCGGATTGGCCAGGTACTGCCCCATGTCGCGCACGAAGATCGCTTTGACGACGCGAAAGTCGATGCCCATCAGGCGGCCTCCCCTCCCCCATCGCGCGCGCCCCCGGCCAACTCGATGAAGCGCTGCTCGAGCCCGCCCTCGTCGTCGAGCTGGCCCAGCGCCCCCGCGAACACCAGGCGCCCCGCGGCCAGCATGAGAACATCGTCGGCCACCGCCTCGACCTCTTGGAGGATGTGGGTCGACAACAAGATGGTCTTGTCGCGGCCGAGCTCGCGAATGAGCGTACGCAGCTCTCGGATCTGCAGCGGGTCCAGGCCCGAGCTCGGCTCGTCCAAGATCAGGACCTCGGGATCGGCGAGCAGGGCCTGGGCCATCCCCACCCGCTGGCGAAAGCCCTTCGAGAGCTTGCGGATCGCCTTGTGCACGACCTCCGAGAGCCGGCACTGCTCGACGACGCGCTCGATGGCGCCCTTCGCGTTGGGCAAGCCGCGTACTTCGGCGCAAAAGCGGAGCATCTCGGCCGGGGTCATGTCGGCGTAGAGCGGCCCGTTCTCGGGCATGTAGCCCAAGCGGTGGGCGAGGGCGCGGCGCTGCTCGGCGTCCGTGGGATCCAAACCGAGCACCGACGCGCGCCCCGAGCTGGGCGCGAGATAGCCCGTGAGCAGCTTCATCGTCGTCGACTTGCCCGCGCCGTTGGGACCCAAGAAGGCCGTGACGCGTCCCCGACGCACTTCGAAGCTCAGCTCGTGCAGCGCGACGAAATCACCGTGCACCTTGCGGAGGTGATCTGCACGGATCGTGACTTCGCCGACATCGCTGGATGGCTCATCGTCGATGGTCATTTCGCCTCGCGGGGCAACTCGCTTCCCGTGGCCGGGTTCTAAGCTCTCCTCTTGCGCCGTGCAAGCGGGCCGCGACGCGACGCGAAGGCTCGGGTATCTTCGCGGCGATGCGCGCCCCGATCCCGCCGTCTTCGCCGAAGCTGGGCCCGGGCCGTGGCCTGTCGACTGGTCTTTCGATGGCTCTTTCGATGGGCCTCTCGCTCGCTTTGGCCGCGTGCGAGCCGGCGCCCTCGACCCCGCCCCAGCCGACGCCGGCCCCGGCCACGCCGGAGCCCACCCCGGATCCCCCAACCCCTTCCGAGCCAACCCCGTCCGAACCGACCCCGCCCGAGCCGACCCCGCCCGAGGCCCCGCCCGCGCCAGCCGATCCCCTCGCGGCCTTGGATGCGCAGACTAGCGAGAGCTTTCGCGCCGGCCCCGAAGACGCCTACTTCAAGACCGACACGCACTACGTCAAGACCAACGAGTCGCGACACGACGTCTGGTTCCCCTACATCGACGGGCTCGGCGGGGCCTACCTCGGTGTCGGCGCGGATCAGAACTACACCCTGATCGCGCGCGCCCGCAGCCGCTTCGTGTTCTTGATCGACATCGATCCCCGCGTCGGTCAGACCCATCGCGTCTACGAGGTCCTGATCGAGCGTGCCGAGACCCCCGAAGCGCTCTTGGCCTACTTCGAGCGCAGCGCCGAGGACGAGACGGCGGCCCTGCTCGAAGAGGCCTTCGCCTCGCTCGATGAAGGCGAGCGCAAGCGCCTGCTGCGGGCCTATCGCGCCTCGCGGGAGACCCTGCGCCGCCACCTCGCGCGGGTGGCCACGCGCACCCACGACGATCAGCCTTCGAGCTGGCTCTCGGACCCGGAGTCCTACGCGTGGATCCGCCGCCTCTACCTCGCCGACCGCGTGCGCATCATGCCGGGCGACCTCACCGGGGAGCAGTCGATGGCGACGGTCGCCGCCGCGACGCGCGCCTTGGGCGTCCCCTTGCGCGTCGTCTACATGTCCAACGCCGAGGAGTACTTCAAGTACTTTTCGGGCCGCTTTCGCGCCAACATCCGAGAGCTCCCCGGCGACGCCGACTCGGTGGTGCTGCGCACCCTCTACGGCGAGAAGTGGAAACACGCCGACAGCCTTTGGAACTACCAGGTCCAACCCTGGAGCGACTTCGCCGAGCGCTTGGCCCGCGAGGATCTTCGCTCGCGCAATCCGATGATCGCGGACGCTGAGAGCCGAGGCGAGTTCCAGCGCAACGCGGGCGAAAAAGGGCTGAGCTTGCTCGGCCCGGCGCGCCCCGCCACCGCGCGTGAGTGAACGACGTCAACTTTGACTCGGCGCGCTCGGGGGCTCCGGTACATTGCGCGCGATGCCCCTTTCGCCCGACGCCTCGCCCCGCGAACTGATCGAGACCCTCCGTGCGCTCGGCGGACGCGGCTACATCGTGCGTCGCGCGAGCGGGGGCATCGAGGCCTCGCACCCCGAGCTCGAGTCGCTCGCGCAGCTGTGCCGCGAAGACACGCGCGACTTCCTCGACCACGAGGCCGTGTTCATGGCCGTCGGCCCCGAAAGCGGCGCGCTCTTCGGTGCTTTCGTGCACCGCACTTGCCGAGGCCAAGGCGCCGGCGGCCTGCGTCACTGGCCCTACCCCAGCGTCGAAGCCTGGCTGCGCGACGGCCTGCGCTTGTCGGCGGGGATGACCCGCAAAAACGCCGTCGCCGGCTTGTGGTGGGGTGGCGGCAAGGGGATCATCGCGCGCGACGAGACGGCCGATTGGCGCGCCCGCGACTACCGCAACCGCCTCTACGCCGAGTACGGCCGCTTCGTCAGCTCCCTGCAGGGCTGCTACGTGACGGCCGAGGACGCCGGAACCACGCCGCCCGACATGGCGGCCGTCTTCACGAACACCCGGCACACCACCTGCATCCCCCCCGACTTCGGTGGCTCGGGCAATCCCTCGGGCCCGACGGCCCGCGGCGTGATCTGTGCGATGGAGGGCGCGCTCGATGCCCTCGGCCGCGGCAGCTTGGCCGGCAAGGTCGTGGCCATGCAGGGGGCCGGCAACGTGGCCACCTACATGATGCGCGGCCTGCTCGAGCGCAAGGTCGCCAAGATCATCGCCTGCGACATCGACGAGCGCCGCATCACGATGCTGCGCGACGAGTTTGCGGGCGCGCCGGTGGAGCTGCGCGTCTCGACCCCGGAGGACATCTCGATCTTCGCCGCCCCCTGCGATGTCTTCGCGCCCAACGCCCTCGGCGGCGTCCTCAACCCGGAGACCATCCCCATGCTCCAGACCGAGCTGGTCTGCGGCGCCGCCAACAACCAGCTGCTCGACGACCGGCGCGACATGCAAGCCCTGCGCGACCGCGGCATCACCTACGTCCCCGACTTCGTCGCCAACCGCATGGGCATCGTCAACTGCGCGAACGAAGGCTACGGCGAGGTCCACGAGGACCCGGCGATCGAGCGCCATCTCGGCCGCGAGTGGACGAACTCGGTCTTCAACGCGACCCAACGCGTGCTCGCCCGGGCCAAGCGCGACCACATCAGCACGGCCCAGGCCGCGAACACGATCGCCGACGAACTGGCCGCCGAGCTGCATCCCATCTGGGGCCATCGCGGACTCCAGATCATCGAGAGCCTCGTCGCCCAGGGTTGGGCGCGCCCCAGCTCGAACTGACTCGACCTGACCGGGGCGAGCGCTCAGGGCTTGGGTGGCTTTTTGGGGGGCGGTTGCGGTGCCGCGCCCGTCCCCGACTTCACCTTGACCCCCCCGGCCGGCGAGGGCTTGGTCGGCGAGGGCTTGGGCGGCGGCGGCGGAGGTGGAGGCGGGGCGAGCTGCCCGCCCACGACGCCCCCCACCGTGCCGCCCGGGACCCCGCCGGGCACGCCACCGGGCACGCCACCGTTGTAGTAGCTCGGGTCGTAGGCGGAGCCCGGCCCCACCTCGTCCTCGCCCGTCGAAAAGCAGGGCACTTCGACGAGAA
>JAUIJR010000023.1 GCA_030431075.1 Polyangia bacterium
CCCAGGCGCTGGGCTTCACGGCGGCGTGCCGCCCCGAGAGCATCGCCTGGTCGTGAACGGTCACAAAGCTGCCCGAGCCGGCGACTTGGTGCGAGCCCGTGCTCACGATGCTCGGCTGGGATCCGCCAGGGATGGGTCGCGCGCCGGAGCGCGCCGCCTCGAGGGCCGCGTCCGCGCCGGCCCGACCGTCGGCCGCACGGGTCAGCAGATACTCGAGCGCGCGCATCGACTCGGGCCGCTGCTCCAAGGAGCGCTGCAAGCAGGCGGCGACCAGCTCCGCGAGGGCCGGCGGGACGTCGGGACGAAACTCGAGCACGCTGGGCGCTTGGCGCCCGCCTTTTTGCATGAGCACGTCGATCGCGTTGCGACCCTCGAAGGGCAAGCGCCCCGTCAACATCTCGAAGAGCATCGTGCCCACGGCGTAGATGTCGGACTTCACGTCCGCGGGGGCGCCGGCGGCCTGCTCGGGGGCCATGTAGTCCGGCGAGCCCATCACCAAGCCCGGCGTGGTCTCGAGGGTCGAGGCGTCGTCGAAGTGCTTGCAGATGCCGAAGTCGAGGACCTTCACGAAGTCCGCGTCTCCACCGCGGCGCAACAAGATCACGTTGGCCGACTTGAGGTCGCGATGGATGATCCCCGCCTCGTGCGCGGCGACCAGGGCGTCGCACAGCTGCCGGGTCACATGCACGGCCCGGCTCACCGGGAAGGGGCCGTCGTCGGCCACCGCCTTGCGCAGCTCTCGGCCCTTGAGCAGCTCCATGACCGAGAAGGCCTCGCCGAGCGGCGTGGTCCCGATCTCGATCACGTCGATGATGTTGGGATGCCCGGTCTGCGTGGCCGCGCGGGCCTCACGACGAAATCTCGAGATGATGTTGGGGTCCGAGCTGTAGTGCTCGTGCAGGACCTTGATGGCGTAGGTCGTCCCCAGCGCCTCGTGGACGGCCTTGTAGACGGCCCCCATGCCCCCGACGTTCAAGAGCTCGATGAGTCGGTAGCGATCGCCGAGCAGGCTCCCCACCCGGTTCTCGGAGGCGGCGAGCAAACGCTCTTCTTCGCTCGCCGCGTTGGCGATGTCGCCGGGATCGATCTCTTCGAAGTCGAGGTCGATGGCTTCGGACACGCTGATGGTCGTCGTGTCGCTGGCCGCGAGGGCGCGCACCGGAGAGAAGTCTTCGCGGGCGAAGGCCGAGTAGTCCTGCGACTCGAGCTTCACCTCGCGCGCGAAGATCTCCTTCATGAAGGCGGAGACGCGATCGACGTCGGTGCGCGGGAAGTGCTTGGCCAGTAGCGCCGAGAGTCGCTCGCGCAGCTCCGCCCCGTTTTGGTAGCGGTCCTCTCGCTCGACGGCCAGCGTGCGCAAGACGACCTCGTCGACGCCGGCCGGAATCCCGGGGACGATGGCCGAGGGCGGACGGATGTCCGGCTTGCGCAGTTTTTTGAGGATCTGGGCGTCGCGTCCGTCTTGCGGAAAGAGCTGCCGCCCGGTCAGCATCTCCCACAAGATGATGCCGACGGCGTAGATGTCGGTGCGGCGATCCGCCGGAAGTCCGCGCGCCTGCTCGGGGCTCAGGTAGCTGTAGCGACCGAAGACCACGCCCGGGTTGGTGCGCTCGCGCTTGATCGCGTGCTTGGCCAAGCCGAAGTCCGTGATCTTCACTTGGCCGTGGTAGCCGACCATGATGTTGGGCGGCGAGATGTCGCGGTGCACGAGGTTCAAGCCGAGGGCGTCGTGCACGTAGTCGAGGCCACGCGCGACCTCGCGGGCGACGAACAAGGCGAAGTCGACGGGGATGCGTCGGTGCAGCTGCGCGCAGCGGTTCCACACCGCGCGCAGGTCCTTGCCCTCGACCAGCTCCATCGCCAGGTAGTGCTCGGCGTCGACGCGGCCCGCGTCGAAGACCTGCACCAAGTTGGCGTGGTTGAGTCGGACGACGACTTTCGCCTCGTCCAAGAAGCGACGCCGAACACCGAGGTCGGTCAGGTCCCCGAGGACCTTCTTGACGACGCAGAGTTTCTCGAAGCCCCCGGTCTCCCCGGCCGCGGCCAAGAAGAGCTCACCCATGCCGCCTTTGGCCATCGGCCGCAAGAGCACGTACTTGCCGAAGACCTGAGGAAAGGCGTCCCCAGCTCCAGCTGCGCTCGTACGGTGAGGGGCAGTCCCCGGCACGTATCCGATGTTAGATCGCACGCGCGCATCGGGACAGGTAAATGGCCACCTTCGGGCCTACGTGCACCTACACGGCGCTCGGCCGCTCCCGAGCACCCGCTGCGTGCAAGCTCAGGCCATTTTGTTCCAAGTGTGCAGCTCGCGCCCGCGCACACGTCGAGGAGCCCAATGCGCGAGCGCGCGTTCGCGTTCGATGGATCACCGCAGGCCCGCGCGCCGGTGATCACAAGGACAGGTCGAATTGCTGCCCGGCGCCACGACCCACTTCGAGGCTGTGCGAGACGGGCGCGATGCCTTCGGCCCAAACGCGGATCCGATACGTCCCGGGCAACACGCCCTCGACGCGCAGCCCGCCCGCAGCGTCGGTGCTCGCACCCCGACCCAAAGGACCGCCGTCGACACGCGCACCCGCGAGCGCTTGCCCCTCGTGTTCCACCCGCAGCTCGATCGCCACACCGGCGGCGTCGCGCGTGCTTTGCAGCTCGAGCTTGGCGCCCGCTTCGATCCCCGCGAGCGAGAGCAACTCGATGCCGTCCTGAATGGCGCGCAGCTCATAGGGTCCCTCGCCGAGCCCGCCGAGCTCGAAGTTCGCGCCCTCGAGGGCGACGCGGTGCGACTCGTGGGGGCGTTGGCTCGAGCGCGCGATGAGCTCCGCGCGCGCGAAGGCCTGACCGTCAGCCCCGAGCAAGCGCCCGACGACCGGGTCCTCGTCCCGGCGCAGCTCGATGCGCAGGGGCACCTCGGGTAGGCCATCGAGCAGCTCGCTGTGGCTGCGAAAGCCCGGGGCACTGACGACCAGGCTCATCGGGCCGCGGTAGAGCGCGGCCTCACGACTCTCGCCCAGCGAACATTGTCCGCGCGCCTCGGCACAGGGATCGCATTGTGGCACTTCGACGCGTGCGAGGGAGAAGCGTCCGTCGGCGTCGGTGGCCGCGTTGCGACTGACCAGAGGCGGCAGCGCGGTCGGATCTTCTTCGGCCGGAACGACGGTCACCCGCGCGCCGGCGACCGGCGTGTCACCGTCGAGCACCTCCCCTTCGAAGGTGCCCAAGGGTCGCACGATGAGCTCCGTGTCGACCCCGGGCTCGAGCACCCAGGGCTCGCTTCGTACGAAGTCGGGGTGGCGAAGCTGCGCGCAGACCGGCCCCCCGCAGCCCAAGGTGGCGAAGCGCCCGTCTTCGTCGATGCGTACGTTGGCGCCACGGATCGGCCGCCCGTTGGCGACGCACTCGAAAGACAAGGTGCCGTGCTCGAGGGGTCCCGACTCCGGGTCGACGACGCGGCCGAGCACGCGGTCTCCCGCCGCATCGACGGCGCGCGCGCCGACCTCCTCGCTGGGGCCGAGCGCGCGCCCGCCTTCGAAGGACCGGCTGCCGCGGGCCACCGTCCCGCGCGGGCCCCCGCCCTCGCGTCGGCCCGACTCGCCCCCCGCGAGCAGCACCCACAAGGCCGCCACGAGGGCGGCGAAGGACATCACCAGCGCGGCGATCGTCAGATGACGCTGGTTCACGCGCGGCTTACTCCTCGACGCATCGATCGTCTACGCCCACGGTTCAAAGCACCCACCCATCACAAAAGAGGATCCATGATCTTGCGTGCGAGGGCCTCGGCCGCCTCGAGCACCCCGGCGATCAAAGCGTCGACCTCGTCACGCGCTTCGCCCCCCACGGGTCCCCGCGCGAGGGCGTAGACCTTGAGCTTGGGCTCCGTACCGCTGGGCCGCAGCACCACTCGGCACGCGCGCCCCGCCCCCGCGAGCTCGAAGACGAGGACGTTGCCGGGCAGATCCCGGGTCGTCGATCCGGTGTGTCGTGGCGTGAGCCGGTCGACCACCTCACGCACTTCGAGGCCCGCCACCTGCGTGGGCGGTGTCTCGCGCAGGGTCGACATCACGGCCGCGATCGCTTCGCGGCCCGCGGCGCCATGCGCCCACAGGCTCTGGGTCTTCTCGCGGTGGTAGCCGTGGGTGCGCCACACCGCATCGAGTCGGTCGAAGAGGGTCTCGCCCGCGGCGGCGGCGTCGGCGGCCGCCTCGGCCAACAAGAGCGCGGCGACGGCCCCGTCCTTGTCGCGCACATCGCTGCCGCGCGTGTAGCCGTGGCTCTCTTCGCACATGAAAAACACCGGCTTCGACTCGTCTTCGCGCACGAGACCCGCGTGGTGTTTGAAGCCCACGAGGATGTCGTCGACCGCCTCGATCCCCATCGCGCGGGCCATGGTCGCGAGCAGCGGCGTGGTCACGAGGGTCTCGATCACCCGCGCTCCGGCCGGCCGCGGTGCGTGGCGCAAGAGATGGTCGAGCATCAGCACGCCGAGTCGATTGCCGTCGACGAAGTGGTACTCGCCCGCGGCGTCGCGCACGGTGGCGCCCAAGCGGTCGGCGTCGGGATCGTTGGCCAGCGCGATCGGGGCCCCACATTCGCGGGCGAGCGCCGTGACGCGCTCGAGGGCAGCCGGGGCCTCGGGGTTGGCCGAGGCCACCGTCCCAAACTCGCCCCCGTCGTCGAGCTGCGACTCGACCACGTGCACGGCGAAGCCCTTCGCCTCGAGCACCGGCACGACCGCGCTTTGTCCGACCCCGTGCAAAGGGGTGTAGGCGATCGGAGGCGCGCCTTCGATGCGCGCGGCCGAGACCCCCTGCGCCAAGACGAAGGCGTGGTACTCGGCGTCGCTGGCCGCTCGTGGATCCACGAGCTCGACCGCGTCGGGGAAGCGGCCGGCCTCCAAGGCCGCCTCGTCGATCGGGGCGAAGCGACCGGCCGCGGCCGTGATCGCCTCCATCAAGGCGCGGTCGTCGGCGCCGAGCACCTGGGCTCCATCGCTTCCGTAGATCTTGATCCCGTTGTCGGTCGGCGGGTTGTGGCTCGCCGAGATCACGACGCCGGCGCCGGCTTGGTGGCGTCGCAGCTCGAAGCTCAGCTGCGGTGTGGGTCGAGGTGCGTCCAACAACCTCACCTGCATACCCTCGGCCGCCAGCGCGTGGGCGACGACGTGGGCGAAGCGTCGGGACTCACGGCGTGTGTCGTAGACGACGACCGCCGACATGGGGGCCCCAGCCTCGCGCACCCAGTTGGCCAGCCCCGTCGCCGTCTCGCGCAAGACGATCTCGTTCATGCGGTTGGGTCCCGGCCCCACCGGTCCGCGTCGACCGCCGGTGCCGATCGGCAAGACGCGACAAAAGGCGTCCTCGAGTTGATCGAGCGCCTCGCCCGATGTGGCCGCGGCTTCGATCATCGCGTTCACGGCGCCACGCATCGACGCGTAGGCCTCGTCTTCACTCCACCGCTTCGCTGCGGCCGCGGCCGCAGGCCCCAGGGCCTCGAACACCTCTTCGCGCGTCATCGACTGCTTCGCTCCTCACTGCACCGCTTTGGGCTGCACGCTGCGCTCACCGGCGAAATCTTAGCCAAGGCTCGCACGTTGGAGGGCCGACAAAATCACGGCCGCATCCCATGAAGTGTGGAACACTGAAAGGGTCGAGTCGTCTGAGTCGTTCGTCTACCGGCGGCCATGGTGGCCGCACTCCTCTTGAACCGCCTGTGCGTGCTCCCATGGGGCCCTAGCGCAGGCCACAGCCCACCCGGGGTATGTCGTGAAGCAGCCGAGTTCCGAACCGAAACCCTCGTCCGCCCAGACCTGGCGCCAGCGCTGGCGTCGTCTAGGTCCCTTTGTCCGCCGCGATCTGCGCGCACGTCTGGCCTCCGCCGCCGCCACCTTTGGCGTCCTGATGGCCCTGATGTGGCTGGGCACCTCGGCGTTGACGAAGATGGACACCCGGGGCGCCCGCGATCTGCGCGTGGAGCTCGGGCTCGAAGCCTCGGGCGCGGTCTGCGGGGGCTACGGCATGGCCGAGTGCACCTTCGACGACGCGGAACAGCGCGCGGTCGAGCGGGCCGACGCCAAAGATCGCCTCGTGCGGACGGCCGTCCTCGCGGAGCTCGAGCGCCGCACCGAGACTCAGATCTCCCGACTCCAGGCCCTGCGCGAGCGTGTGGAGAACTCCATCGGCCGCACCGCGATCTTCTGGGCCGAGGATCCCGGCGCCCGTCTGATCCTCGATCCCGGCTCCGATCTCGCGCCGCTGGCCACCTTCGACGACGAGCTGGCCAGCCTCACCGCCTTGCGCCTGGCTGCGCGCGACGGCAGTGAAGCCTTCTTGAGCGCCATCGACACGCGACTCGAGACCCTCCACACCTACCTGGCGCGCATCGATCTTCAGATCGGCCGCATCGGCGCCGTCGACTCCAGCGCGCTCGAGCGCGTGACCCCCAACGCTCCCCTCTTCGATCGCCTGCGCAACGCCGGCGTGATGGGCGAGCATCCGAGCTTGGCGCGCTGGCTCGAGCAAGCCGGCCCCGGCGATCAGGTGGCCTTTGCCACCGCGGGTGTCGCGGGCACCGACGCCGACGCCCTCGAGGACGCCCTGCAGCCCGACGCACTTTTGTGGCAGGGCAGCTTTGGCGGCCTCGAAGTGCCGAACGCACCCTACGCGGCCTCGGCCATCCGCTACCACTCGCCGCTCAACGACGCCACGCGCTGGCGCCTCTTCGGTGTCGCCTTGCTGAGCTTGGCGGGCTTCTTCTTGCTCGTGGTCTCGCCCACCGTCACCGCGACCGAGACCGCCAAAGAGCGCGAGGCGGGCACCTTGCCCGTGCTGCGCATGACCGGCATGAGCGCCGACGATCTCGTCGCCGCCATGGTGGTGGGCCCCAACGTCTTCGCGCTCACCGCCGCCGGCCTCTTTTTGGGCGCCGGTGCCCTGTGCGTGACCTTCACCGCGGGACCGGGCGCGCTGCTCGTGCCCCTGGCCTTGCTCGCCGTCACCGCGCCCGCCATCCATCTGATGGCGATCGGCTTGGGTGATGCCCTCGGGCAACGCGTGAACGCCATCGTCGTCGGTGCCCTGGTGGCGCTCGGGGTCCTCGGGCCCGGCGTCATCGGTGCCTCGCTGGCGGGGCTGGACGTCGCCTACACGGGCTTGCTGCTCGGGCCCTTGCCGGCCGTGGCGGCCTCGACGGCCGAGATCGGCGGCATCCACGGCCTGGGCCTGGATCTGGGCCAGGGCGCCCTTGGCAGCACGATGCTGCTGTTCGCCCTCGGCAGCCAACTGCTCTTGGGCTGGATGTGCCTTCGCAGCTGGCGTCGTCGCGTCGAGCAACCCTGGGCCTCGCTCTTCACGCCCATCGAGGGCGCGATGCTGGCCGTGGTGAGCATCGGTGCGAGCGCGCTGAGCTTGGTCGACCTCTCGACCCGCATGAACGCGCAGGACTTCGACAGCCTCAACTTGCTGACCTTCTTGAGCTGCAGCTTCTTGGTGCCGCTTTTGGGTTGGCTCTTGGTCACGAGCCTGCGTCGACCGGCCCGCGCCCGCGCGACCGCCGACCTCCCCGAGGCCCGCCGTGCCTTCGGCCGCTTCCAGGTCTTCACGATCACCGCCGTCGCGGTCGTGGGCATCGCCTACGCCTTCGTGCTCGACGGCAGCTTGATGGGCAGCGCCGAGTCCGAGCTCATGTGGGCCACCTTGGCGCAGGCCTTCTTGCTGGCCGAGACCGCGGTCGCCACCTTCTTGTGGGTGTCGCGTCGAGGCAGCGGCAAGATGAAGGTCGCCTTCGTCGGCGGCACCGCGCTGCTGTTGCAGATCGTCGGCATCGCGGCCGTCTACGGCATCGAAGTCGAGCACGTCGCTCGCACCAACACCCCCGCGTGGCCGATGTTGATCAACGTCGAGGCCTCGAGCTACTGGGTCGCCTTCGTGGTGCTCTTGTGGGCCGCGGGTCTCGCCATCGTCTTCGCCGCCTTGCGCCGCGATCGCTCGGACAAGCAGGACCCCCGCAACGCCGACGATCGCCACGGGCACGACGACGAGGGCGAGGGCATGCCGGGACGTCGCCTCATTCACTGAGCGTCGTCGACGGGGGCGCCGAATCGCGGCGCCCCTCGCCATCACCCGAAAGCAAAGGGGCGGCCTCGGTCGCCCCTTTCACTTTGTGGCGGCTCGGATCGCCCGACTTCGCGCGCGTGCCCCGATACCACCGCAATTGTTCCCCCAATTGTCGCCCACGCGGCCGTCACGCGCGTTGATCCCTCGCCCCGCGTGCGCGATCCTTTGCGGTGGACGCGCGTACGCGCGGGCGAACGCCGTGGCCGAAGCCGAACCCATCCTCGCTACCGCCGTCGAAGCGACCTCGACATTGGGCACGGGCGACGCCGAAGAAACGGCGCTCGAGGATCTCTTCACTCCGGAGCGCATCGGTCCCTACGATATTTTGGATCGACTCGGGCAAGGAGGGATGTCGGTGGTCTTTGCCGCCACCCACCGAGAACAGGGTTCTCGTGTCGCCATCAAGGTGGTGCGCACCCCGAGCGAGATGAATCTCGGCGCCTTGCGTCGTGAGATTCATGGGCTCTCCCGCATCGATCACCCCAAGGTGGTGCCGGTCATCGACAGCGGCATCCACCAAGGTCGCCCCTGGTTTGCGATGCCGCTAATCGAGGGGCCCACCTTGCGCCTACGACTGCGCGAGCTGTGGGCCAACCCCGACGCCGGCTCCGAGGCGCGCTGGGAAGCACAGACCCAAGTCGAGTCGCCCCCCGATTCCGGCGCCGAATTCCAGCTCGAGTCCGAGGCCCACGCCGGCCCGGCCGCGACGGCCGAGCTCGGGCCCCTCGAGGATCGGCCGGGCGCCGTCGCTAGCGAGCGGCCGCCTCCACCCGCCGCACGGCCGCCGGCCGCCGCCGGTGCACTCGAGGAGCTGCTCGGAGTGTTTCACTCTTTGTGCGAGACCCTCGCCTACATCCACGGGCGGGGCCTGGTGCACCGTGACCTCAAGCCCGAGAACGTGATCTTGGCCGAGGGCAAAGGCCCGACGCTGGTCGACTTTGGCCTGATCGCCCGCTTCGGCGCTCGAGAGGGCCGCGAGTCGGTCGAAGGCGAGTACGCCTTGGCCGGCACGCCGGGCTACATGGCCCCCGAGCAGATCCTCCAAGAGCTCGTCGACGCGCGCACCGACCTCTACGCCCTGGGCTGCATGCTCTACGAGGCGCTGACCAACCGTCGCCCCTTCGGCGACGCGCGCGGGCTCGACCTCGTGCAGCGTCAGCTCTACGAGAGCCCCAGCGCGCCGAGCGAGTGGGTGCGGGGCATCTCGCCGGAGCTCGACGCCCTCGTCTTGCGCCTGCTCGCCCGCAACCCGCAAGGCCGAGTCGGGCACGCCGCCGACGCGGCCGAGATTCTGCGCCGCCAGCTCGGGCGTCCGGCCGCCGAGGTCGAGGCCGTCGACGTTCAATACCTCTACCGCCCCACCTTGGCCGGCCGCCTGCATACCTTGACGGAGCTCGAGGGCCTCTTGAGCCGCGCCGAAAAGGGCGAGGGGCGCGTCGCCTTGCTCGTCGGTCGCTCGGGGATCGGCAAGACCCGCTTGGCCGTGGAGCTCATGGCCTCGGCGGCGCGGCGACGAACCAAGGTCTACCAGGGCGCCTGTCTTCCCCTGGGGGCGGCCGACTCGAGCACCAGCGGTCGCCTGCAAGGCGCCCCCCTCCAGCCCTTTCGCGGGCTCTTGCGCGCCCTCGCCGACCACTGCCGACGCCATGGCACCCGCGCGACCGAAACCTACCTCGGCGACGCCCTCGCCGTGCTGCGGGTCTACGCCCCCGAGCTCGCCGACGTGCCCGGCGCAGAGTTCCACGACGAGGCTGTGGGCCTGTCCGGCGAGGCCGCCCAGCGCCGCGTGATGCAGGCCCTCGTCAAGGTCATGAACGCCTTCGCCGAGGACGAGCCCTTTTTGCTCGTACTCGACGACGTGCAGTGGGCCGACCCCCTCACCCTCGACGTCCTCGCGGCGATCGGCGAAGGCGACCTCGCCTTACGCCACGCCATGATCCTGTGCACGGGCCGCTCGGAGAGCACCCGCGAGGAGTTCGTCAAGTTGCGCCGCAACGCGGGCATCGCGGTGACCGAGCTCGAGACCCTCGACGCCGAAGCCGTCGCCTCGATCGTCGAGGACATGCTGGCCTCGGAGGCGGTCCCCCGCGCCTTCACGGACTACTTGTCGCGAGCCAGCGACGGGAACCCCTTTTTCGTCGCCGAGTACTTGCGCACGGCCGTCGAAGACCGCCTCTTGCGGCGCGAGATCACCGGCGAGTGGGTCTTGGCCGCGCACGTGGACAGCTCGGCGTCGGGGCGCCTCGAGTCCCTCCCCCTGCCCGACTCGGTCGAAGCCCTCGTCTTGCGTCGCGTCGTCCAGCTCGACGCCCGCTCTCGCCGCGTCCTCGATGCCGCCGCGGTGATCGGTAGCGAGATCGAAGCCGAGCTCGTGGCCGAGGTCTTGGACTGCAGCGTCGACGAACTCTACGACCCCCTCGCCGAGCTGATGTCCCATGCGGTCTTGCGCAGCGAAGACGACGGCACTGTCGCCTTCTCGCACCAAAAGGTGCGCGAGCTGACCTACGGCGAGCTCCCCGACCAGACGCGGCGCGCATTGCATCGACGGGCGGCCGAGGCCCTCGAAACGCGAAGCGAGGACCCGGCCGTGCTGCCCCTGCTGGCCACCCACTGGTACGCCGCCGAGGTTCCGGACCGCGCCTTCGAGGCCCTCGACCGCGCGGGCCAGGCCGCCTTGGCCGCCTACGCCCCCACCTCGGCCGTCCCCTTCTTCGAAAAAGCCCTCGCGCTGATCCAAGCGGACAAAGGCGCGCGAGCTCGCGTCGAGGTCGACAGCTACACCCGCGCCCGCCTGCACCGAGACTACGGCTGGGCGCGCTACTGCAACGGCGACGTCAGCGGCTTTTTGGATCACTCCCACCGCGCCTTGGATCACCTGGGCCTCGGCACCCCGGAGTCCAAGCTCGGATGGGCCTGGGCCGCGACCAGTCACCTCGCCAAACACCTCGGCGCCTACGTCGTGCCCTCACGCTGGCTGGTGGCCAAGATGCGTCACCGGCGACGACGACTCGAGCTGGGCGCGGAGACGGCCTCGGCGCTGAGCTGGGGCTACATCTACGGCAACAGCCCGCCGCGCGCCCTCGGCTTGAGCTTGATCGCCGCGAACCTGAGCGCGCGCGCCGGCGCCCGAGGTCCGCGCGCCATCCCCTACACGATGCTGGGGGCGACCTTGGGCAGCCTCGGGCTCGGACGCGCGGCCGATCGCTACTTCTCCGTCGCCCGACAAAGCGCGGGCGAGGTCCGCGAGGTCGGACAGGCCTTCGTCCAAGCGTGGATCGAGGGCATCCACCACTACAACTTCGCGCGCTGGCAACGGGGCGACGCAATGGTCTTCGAAGTGCTCGAGCGGGGCCGCAAGGCCGGCGACGCGCACGCCGTCATCAACTCGCTGACGATCGCCTCGATCGGCGCCTACCACCGAGGCGACCTTCGCCGCAGCTACGACTACGCGGACGAAGCCCGCGAGCTCGCCCGCGCCAACCACTACCTCGTGCTCGAGACGGTGACCCGCTGCCAAGTCGCCGTCGTCCACATGCATCGAGGCGCCTTCGATCGCGCCGCGGCCATGCTCGCCGATCGCGAAGACGAAGACCCCGAAGTCGAGGGCGTGATGACCTTGATCTCCCGCCGCTCGATCCAAGCCGGCGCCCTGTGGCACCTCGATCAACCCGGCCCCGCCCTCGAGGCCGCCGAAGAGGCCGTCCGCCTGCTCGAGCAAAACCCCGCGGGCAACATGACCTCGGTGATGGCCCACCTGTGGCTGCCGGCGGTCTACATGCGGGTCTTGGCCGAGCGTCCGGTCGGCGATCCCGGAACCCACGACTTGCTGGCCCGCGCACGCCAGACCCTGGGGTGGGCGCAACGCTTCGGCCGCATGTACCCGATCGGTCGACCCATCGCCGACCGTCACCGCGCGACTTTCGACGCGTGGATGGGCGATGAACGCCGCGCCGAGCGACTCCAGGCGAGAGCGGCCGAGACGGCGCGTCGCCTCGGCATGCACGAAGAGTTCCGCTTGGCCCGCGTGGGTGCGGCGGCGCCCGGGGAGTCCATGCGCTGATGCTGCGCGTACACACCCCGCGACCCCAACGGGTGCCGCCCCCCGATCTCTCCTTTGGCATCCATCGCGCGGCCCGCCGCCTGCTGCGAGACCAAGGCGAGGACGGCGCTTGGCACTACGGCAACCCGATGGGGCCGCGGACGACCGCGCTGACCTTGGTGGTCGAGTCCTTCTTGGGCTGGCTGGCCCCCGAGCGAAGCCAGGCCTGCGCGCGCTGGATCGTCGAGTGGCAGCGCGAGGACGGCTCCTTCCCCGCCCACATCCGCGCCGACGACGGCGGCATCGCCATGACCGCGACCTGCTTGGCCGGCATGGTCGCGGCCGGCGACGAAGCCTGCCAGCCGGCCATCGACAAGGCGCGGGCCTACCTCGACGCGCGCGGCGGCATGTCGGCCGTCGACCCCGGCACGCAGCTGCTCTTGGCCATGGCCGGCGCCATGGACCCCAAGGCGCTGAAGGGCAACTACACCTTCTACTTCGCCTTTCCCGGCGTCATCGCGCTGCTGGCCAAGCGCTTCAACCCGGGCGCGATCATGTTCATGATCGCCTTGGGCATGGTCACGGTGACCTTGCGCCAGCGCCGTCACGGTTCGCGTCGCGGTCTGCTGTGCCGGATCGCCTCGCGTCGGGTGCGAAAGTTTCTCTTCTCGCTGCAGTCGGAGAACGGCTCGTGGTTCGACCTCCCCATCGCCACCTGCTGGTTCGTCGCCGCCTTGCACGGCACCGGCCTCGAGGCAGAGCACCCGGACCTGTTGCGCGCGCGCGCCTACCTCGAAGCGCGTAAGCGCAGCGAGGCCGACGACGACGACGATCCGGCGGGCTTGCATGTCGTCGCCATGGACAGCGACGTGTGGAACACGGGCTTGGCCTTGCGCGCGATCACGGCCGCCGGCGTGCCCGAGCACTCCGAGCCCTGCCAGGCTGCTGCTCGCGCTTTGTCGGACATGCAGATCCGCAGCGCGCCAACCCCCAAGATCTTTCAGCCCAAACCCGACGCCCCCCGCAAAGGCGGCTGGGCCTTCACGGCCCAAAACCCGCTGCAGGCCGACACCGACGACACCGGCGTCGCGCTGGCCGGCCTCGCCTCGATCTTGCGGGCCGGCCGGGCGGACCCCGCCTTGGTCGAAACCATGAACCTCGGCGTCGAGTGGCTCTTGGCCATGCAAAACCGCGACGGGGGCTGGGCCGCCTTCGCCCACGGTCTGCCCAAGAAGCGGCCCGGGGCGCTCGACGCCACCTTGCTGATGAATCCGCCGCGCAGTTTGTGGGGGCGGATGAAGCTCTTCTTCAAAAAGCCGCCGGAGATGGGAGACCCCTCGACGGCCGGACTCACGGGCCGGGTCTTGTTCGCCTTGGGGCAGCTCGGCTTCGACGCGCGCGACCCGGCGATCGCCGAGGCCATCGACTTTCTGCGCGACCAACAGGACTACGATCTCGGCGCGTGGTGGGGCATGTGGATGGTCAACTGGTTGCCGGCGACCGCCTGTGTGCTCTCGGGCCTGGCCGCGGTCGAAGCCGATCTCGATCAGCCCTGGGTGCAGCGCGCCGCTCGCTTCTTGCTCGACCATCAAAACGAAGACGGCGGCTGGGGCGAGACACCCGCCTCCTACCTCGACCGCGCCCTGATCGGCCGCGGCGAGAGCATGCCCGCCTTGTCCGGCTTGGTGACGACGGCCTTGATCGACATCGGCTTGGGCGACACGCCGGCCGTGGCCAAGGCCGTCCGCTACCTGCTCACCGAACAAGACGAGGCCGGTGGCTGGACCGACGAGCGTTGGCTGCAGGTCGTCTTGTTCCCCGACACCCTCTATTTCAACGGCGCGCACCCCAACTGCTTCCCCCTCGAGGCCCTGTGTCGCTTCCGCGATCACCTGCTCACCTATCCGGCCGCGGCCGAGGACGAGGGCGGCATCTTGCGGGGCCCGGCGCGCTGGACCGACGAGTTCTTGGACCAGATGCGGCTGCGCCAAGACCCCTTCGCCGACGAAGTGATCGGTGCCGTCTACGAGGCCGAGGGTCTCGTCGGCCTGCGGCGCTTGCTCGGCACGATGACCCACAGCGATCTTCCGGTCCCCGAAGGCCTGCCGGCCATCGCCGCCGACTACTTCGCCCACACCGACGATCCACCGCCTTGGGTCGACGAAGCCCGCGCCCGCTTTGGCGCCGAGACCTTCGGCTTCTTGGCCTTCGCCATGATCGCGGCCCTGTTCACCGCCGCCTTGCCCGAGGCCTACTGCGCGGCCGATGGCGCCCGCGTGTTGGTCCAGACCGGCCGCCTCGAGCGCGACATCGACAATCGCATTCTCGAGACGGCGCAGTTCATCATGGACGTGATGGGCGACGAGGGCCTCGAGCCCGAAGGCCGAGGCCTGCGCACCGCGCAAAAGATCCGCCTCATTCACGCCGCGGTGCGCCACCTGATCTCGCACCACCGGCCGCTGTGGAACGTCGACGCCTTCGGCCTTCCCATCAACCAAGAGGACATGGCCGGCACCTTGCTCACCTTCTCGGTGATCGTGACCGAGGGGATGCGCCGCCTTCGCATCGAGCTCGACGTCCAACAGCAGGAGGCCTACATGCACGCGTGGCGGGTCATCGGCTACGCGATGGGCCTGCACCCGGAGCTGATCCCCGACAACGTGATCGAAGCGCGGATCTTGATGCGCAAGATTCGGCGCCGCCAACAACACGCGAGCGAGCACGGCCAAGAGCTCGCCGAGAGCCTGCTTCGGGCGATGCGCAAGTACCTCCCCTTCTATGCCCCGCGCGCCATGCCCGACGTGATGGTTCGCCACATGATCGGAGACGCGCGCGCCGACATGCTCGCCATTCCCCGCCATCCCTTTTGGCACGCGGTCTTCGCGTGGGTGCTTCGCCTCGCCGATCGCTACGGCTGGTTCTCGGCCACGCCCAAGGGGATCGATCCCGAGAGCCGATACGGCAAACAGCGAATCGGCGCGATCGGTCGCTTCAACATGCAGATGGTGCGCAAGGTCATTTACGCGCAACGACGCGGCAAGAAGGTCGAGTTCCGGATCCCCGAGTCCCTGCGTCGTCGCTGAGCGAGGGCGCAGTGTCGGCTACCGGAGTCCTCGCAGCCTCTGCTAGATTCGGCGGATGTCCGCGCCCGCAGACGAGGCCGAAGCTCAGGTCAAAGGCCTCGCCTTTCGATCCGTGCTCGCCTGGTACGAGGCACACTTTGGGCACGAAGAGCTGGTCCGGCGGGCCCGCGAATCTCATCCCTGGCTGGCAGAGACCCTGAGCTTCGACGACGAGGCGCTCGGCGTGATCGTCAACAAGTGGTACCCGGCCGCGGTCACCTCGGCCTTGGCCGATGCCGTCACCCTCGGCGTCTCCGACGAAGACAGCGAGTTGATGAGCTCGGGGGCCGCCGTGTGGATTTTGCGCGACACGGTCCGGGGCCTGTACAAGCTGCTCTTCGACTGGATCGCCACCCCCTCGCGCTTCGTGAAGTATCGCGCGCGCGTGTGGGGCAGCTACTACGATCACGGAAGCTTCGAGCTCGAGGTGCATGGCGAACGCCAGCTCGAGATTCGGATCCGCGAGTGGCGGGCCTACCACCCCTTCGTCTTCGCGCTGACCCGTAAGGTCATCTTCGGCATGTTCGAAGAGATGGGCTGCGAGGTCGAAGAGCGCGGGCCCCACCTCGAAGAGGGGGCCGCGGGCGTCAACGCCTTTCACGTGGTGTGGAGCCACGGGGGCGCGCTGCGCGAAGAGGGACTCGGGCTCCCGCCGACTTGAGGCCCCAAAAGGCGCTCCCTGGCCGCTGAGAGGGCATGCGGCGGCCTTTGCGCTGGGTGGGGTACCATCCGCGCATGTTCGCCTGGCTGCGCGCCAAATTCTCTTCTGCCCCCTCCTCGCCGAAGTCGAAGGCGGCCTCGGCCGGTTGGCTCGGCCTCGCCTTGGCCACCGGACTCAGCGCCGGCGCCTGTGACTTCGGAGGCCTCAACGTGCCCGACGTCGCGGGCGCGGCCGCCGGTTGCCCCAAAGGCGGCTCGATCTCCGCCGCCATGAATCACGACTGGGCGGGCGCCTTCGGCCTCGACGTCAAAGCCGCCGGCAAGATCCGCGCGGGCGTCGTCGGTGCCCTCGAGCTCGACCGCTTCGCCAAGCGCCTGGACGCCGACTTGAAGGTCGCCTGCGGCAACATGGCCAAGGACCTGGGCAAGGGCGCCGACTTCGACAGCGGCTCCGACGCCTGCAAGGCGGCGAGCGCCGGACTCTCGGAGTTGCGCGGTCAACTCGGCGGGGACTTCTCCATCAAGATCGAGACCTCGCCGCCGAGCTGCGCGGCCAGCATCGACGCCTACGGCGAGTGCATCGCCGAGTGCGACGCCGACATTCAACCCGGCTCGGTGGACCTCGAGTGCAAGGGCGGCGAGCTCGTCGGCAAGTGCTCGGCCGAGTGCACCGGCACCTGTTACATCGAGGGCCAAGCCTCCTGTAACGGCACCTGCCACGGCAGCTGCTCGGCCAACTTCTCCGGAAGTTGTGGCGGAGACTGCACCGGCAAGTGCGACGGCAAGGACATGCAAGGCGGTTACTGCGAGGGCACCTGCGAAGGCAGCTGCTCGGCCGGCGGCGACGGCAGCTGCGGCGGCGAGTGCGGTGGCTCCTGCGACATCCAAGGCTCGGCCTCGTGCAATGGCGACTGCCAGGGCTCCTGCTCGGTCGACTTCCAGGCGCCCAAGTGCACCGGCGAGGTCGTGCCGCCCAAGGCTAGCGTCGACTGCAAAGCCAGCTGCGAAGCCAAGGTCTCGGCCGACATTCAGTGCAAGCCGGGCACCGTCAACGTGCGCACCACCGGCGGCCTGAACAAAGAGGCCATCGCCAAGTACCGCGCGGTGCTCACCGTCCACCTGCCGGCCGTGCTCAACGTGGCCGTCGGCCTCAAGGACGAAGCCGTGCGCGCCGCCGCCAACGTCAAGGTCGTCGTCGAGGGCGCCCAGCAAGTGGTCGTCACCGTCAAGAACTCGGCCGCCGAGACGGCCGCGCGTCTCTCGGCGTGTGTGACCGCGCCCTTCGCCGCGGCGGTCAAAGCCGCGACCTCGATCCAAGCCAGCGTCTCGGTCAGCGTCGACGTCTCGGTCAGCGCCTCGGCCAGTGGCAGCGCGAGCGGCTCGGCGGGCGGCGCCGCCGGCTGAGTTCGATCGCCTCACAAAAAGCGCCGGCCCGCGGGGGTCGGCGCTTTTTCTTCGTCCGGCTGACCGACGGGCTGGCGCTCAGACGACGAGGTCGAGCTCCGCCATGCCCGTCGCGTCGGGGGCGATCGACATCTCCGGGTTGAACCAGGGGTCGATGTCGTTGAAGGGATCGTCGTCGAAGTAGACCTGCGTGGTCAGCCGCTCTTGGCCCTGTACCCAGACCTTGAGGTGCAGGTGGGCGGGTCGGTACTGCGCCCCGTTGAGGTACCAGCCCGGTCGCAAGCTGGTGAAGCTGTAGCGGCCCTCGGCGTCGCTCGCCACCTGCCCGTAGTAGCGGTAGCTGTCGCTCGCGTCGTAGGTGGCATCGAGCTCGCCGGGTTCTTCGCCCGGGGCGCGGGGGCTCGCATGCCAAAGCTCGACGATCGCGTCTTCGATCGGCGTGCAGTCCCCATCCATCACCACGCCCCCCAAGATCAGCGGGATGCCCTCGTCGTCGTGCAGATCGAGGTCGCCGCCGATCGGGATGTCTGGGCGATAGTAGGGTCCTTCGATGTCGGCCGGGGTGGCTGCGCACGCGCCGTCGCCGTCACCATCGCCGTCGCCGGACTCGCCGTCGCCGGACTCGGCTTCGCCGGACTCCCCCGCTTCGCCCTCGCCGCTTTCGCCCTCGCCATCGTCGGACGCGGCGTCGTCGCCACACGCGCCCAAGGCGACCACGCCCAAGCCCGCCGCCACGAAGGCGCGGCGACTCAGGCCGGGTTTTTCATCGTCATTCAAAGCCATGGGCCGATGCTACCTCAGGCGCATCGGCGGGCTCGCTCGACTCGGAAGCCACCGCATTGCGGGGCAAGGCCGCGCGTGCGGCCGGGTACGAACGCCAGCTCTTTTGCACGATGAGGCGCGCGCCCCGAGCGAAGCTGAAGTAGCTCCAGGCCCACGAAAAGAGCACGAAGAGGCGGTTCTTGAAGCCCGAGAGGTAGTAGATGTGCACGAAGAGCCAGCCGAGCCAGGCGACCATGCCGCCGATCCGGCGGCGGCCGACCTCGAGCACGGCGCGGCTGCGGCCGATGGTCGCCATCTGGCCCTTGTCGACGTAGCGAAAGGCCGTCGCGGGCGTCTTGCCCGCGAGCTCGGCCGAGATGCGCTTGGCCACCCAGCGCCCCTGTTGCATGGCCACCGGCGCGACCCCGGGCAGCGGCTTTTTGTCTTCGCCTTCGACGTGGGCCTGGTCGCCGAGCACGTAGACCTCGGGGTGTCCCGGCAAGGTCAAGTCGGCGCCGACATGCACACGGCCTTGGCGATCGAGCTTTACTTCGCTCGCGTCCTCGCCCGCGTCGGTGCCCGCGTCGTTGCCCCTCGCACCGTGCATCGCGCCGCCGATGTCCGAGGCGTGCACGCCGGCCGCCCACAAGACCGTGCGCGCCGACAAACGCTCTTCGTCGACGCGGACGCCCTCGGCGTCGACCTCGCTCACGCGCGAGCCCGTCCACACCTGCACGCCGAGGCGCTCGAGGTCCCGGGTCGCGCGGCTCGAAGAGGCCTCCGAGAAGCTCGCCAAGATGCGATCACCGGCCTCGATCAAGATCACTCGCGCCAGGGTCGGATCGATGTGGCGAAAGTCGCGGGCCAAGGTGAAGCGGCTCATCTCGCCGAGGGCCCCGGCGAGCTCGACTCCGGTCGGTCCCCCACCCACCACGACGAAGGTCAGCATCGCCCGGCGTGCCGTCGGATCAGACTCGAGCTCGGCCGCCTCGAAGGCCTCGAGCACGCGACGCCGGATCTCGGTGGCCTGCTCGAGGGTCTTGAGCCCCGGTGCGAAGGGCTCCCACTCCTCGCGGCCGAAGTAGGCGTGGGTCGCCCCGGCCGCCAAGATCAAGGTGTCGTAGGGCAGCTCGCCGATGCTGCTTTGCACGCGACGCGCGACCAGGTCGACGCCTTCGACCTCGCCTTGCAGGACCTGGATGTTCTCGTACTTGGAGAGCAGGCCGCGGATCGGCGCGGCGATCTCGGCCGGGGACAAGCCGGCCATCGCCACTTGGTACAAGAGCGGCTGAAAGAGGTGATGGTTGCGTCGGTCGATCAAGGTGACGGCGACGCCGCGTCGTCCACCGAGACCCTTGGCCACGGCCATGCCGGCGAAACCACCGCCGACGATGAGGACACGTCGAGGGCTGCCTTCGCTCACGGGCGCACCTTAGCGCTTGCCTCGCCGGATCTGACCGCCGGCGCCGCCTCGAGCCAGGCGCGCAAAGGGGCGCTTTCGTCCACGAAGGGCCTTTGGTCGGGCGCGCCTTCGGCCCACGAAAAGGAGGCCACGCCCCCCGCCGCGTCGAGCTCGAGGACGCTGGCCGAACGCGTCCCGTAGGGCGCGCCCTCGATGCGCACGGTCAGGGCATCCATCGGATCGCCGGTGGCCGGCCGGTGCCCGAGCACACGCATCCACGCCTCGGGCTCGGGCGCGCGTGCAGCCTCGGCCCAACCGGCGGTGAGTTCGCGGGCCAGCTGCGGTCGCGTGCTCGGTCTCGCCTGCGCGCCGGCCCCGGCGGCGAGCCCCGCGTCACGCTCGGTGATCACGTGCAAGCCCGGCCCGAGCTCGACCCAGCGTCGCGCCGCCCCGTCCCGCCAAAGCTCGAAGGCGCCCTGGGCCGAGGCGACGACCAGGTGAAAGGGGTTGTAGTCGCGGACCTCGACGCTGCGCGCCCAGGCGCCCGCCGCCTCGAGATCCGCGTGGCCCAGGGCCTGCGCCACCAAGGCCCCGCGGGAGCGCAACTCGGGATCGGGCGGGGCGCTCGCGCGGTTGGTGATGGCCACCACCAAGCCGTGGCGGTTCATCCCCATCCAGGTGCCGCCGGCCTTGCGATCCAAGGGCGACCACACGGGCTGCCCGGGCAAGTCGGCGAGCTCGCGGACACGCGGGCCTTCGGCCGGGCGCGCCAAAAACTCATCGCGGTTGGCGGCGAGGACCAAGGGTCGCTCGGGCCAGCAGCGGGTCGCCAACAAGATCGTGCACATGGGGAGCCCCTCGGCCCATCCCAGCTTACGCAATCTCGACGCCCGGCGTTACCGAGCGGCGCTCACCGACGAAAGCGCACGTGCAGGTGGTCGTCGTGGTGACGCCAGTGTCGAATGATGCCGTGCCCGCGGCCTTTGCCGCGCGGGTACTGGAACCATGCGTCGAGCTGCATCTTCGAGACGCCGTGGGCGCGCGCATACTCGTAGAGCTGCTTTTGAACTCCGTAGTCCAAGAAGATGTAGCGGACCTGCCCGGTGCGCAAAAACTCGTGCACCAAGATCCAGGTGCGCCGCAGATCGAGGTTGCCTTCGGTGGCGGAGACGAAGCGAACCGACTTGGCCGCGGCCCCCTTGTGCACCAAGCCGACGTCGACGTCGACGCCCTCGCGGTGCGAGAGGTGACCGCTGAGCGGGCCGCCGCTTTGCTTGGAGATGTCGCCGATCCGCACGGCCGGGCCACCGTCGGCGCGCTTGCGGTAGCGCGCGAGCACCTTTTCGATGTTGCGGATGGTGCTGGGCGTGCCGTAGGCCAGATGCGGGCGACGCAGGACATAGCCCTCGCCCGCGTCGAGGTGGACGGCCGTGCTCAGGCGTCCGCGCTTGGGCGGCTCCGGCTCGAAGCCCGAGACGATCGGCCCTTCGCGCTCGATGACGAGCTCTTGCCCCACCCAGATGTTGTTGGGGTCGCGCAGTTTTTCGCCCTGCATCTCGATGAGGGCCTCGATCTCCAGCTCGTACTTGGCCGCGATGCTGCTCAGGTGCTCGCCGGCCTCGACCCGGTGCGTGAAGCGCTCGAGCTCCCGCGGGGGGATCTCGGGGCAGACTTTGACCTGCTGGCCGGGACGGATGTGGTCCGGGTTCTCGAGTTCGGGGTTGAGCTCGATGAGATCCTTGCGGAACACGCCGTAGCGGCCCGCGATCAGGCCCAGATGCTCGCCCGCCTCGACCTCGTGCAGGTAGACGGGGCTGCGGTAGGCGCAGACCTTGTCCGGCTTGGGGCGCGAATCGCCGCCTGCGGTGGCCGAAGCCGGCAAAAGGGCGATTCCCAAGAGCAAAGCGAGGCGGTGGCGTCGTCGATGCATGGCGATGGGGCCCCGCGAGGGGCAGCTCCCTTTGTAGGGCCTGCGCGCGCGCGCCGAAAATTTCGTGCAGGCGCGGGCTCATGCAGGGGGGTCCCGGGTCAAAATGAAGGCCCGCGGCCCCAGAGCGTCGAAGGCCCGGTCGCCGGCCGCGCCCAAATTCGGCCCGCGGCCACCGCGAACTTGGTCCTCGACCCAAGCGCGACTACATTTCCCCTGCGCCGCAGCGGCGCCCCTCCTCGTTTCGCCCCCTTGCTCACCATGTCCAAGCTCTCCTTGTCCTCCGCCACCCTCGCCTGCTTCGTCGCCCTCGCCGCCAGCGCCGGCTGTAAAGGCGAGGACAGCCCTGGCTCCTTGGTGGTGACCTACCGCCTCGGCAACGACCGATCCTGCGCCGACACGGGTGTGCAGGAGATTCGCGTGGTACTCGACGAAGAAGACGGCATCGAAGACGGCGCCCCCTGCGTCGACGGCGAGGTCGTGCTCGAGGGCCTCCCGGTGGGCACCTACACCGTCTTGGTCGAAGGCATCGACCAAAACGGCGTCGTGATCATGGACAACATCGACGCGAGCGAGACCAAGGTGAAGATCGCCGGCGACGGCAAGGAGCTGATGCCCTCGACCATCGCCTTGACCGACAGCCCCGCCAAGCTGCAGGTGCGCTGGGACTTCGGCTTCACCAGCTGCGAGAACGTGGGCATCGACGCCTTCGAGATCGAGGCCTTCGACGAGGCGGGCAGCGACAATCTGCTCACCGCCAGCTTGGACTGCACCGCCCAGCCGGACACCTCGGCCGGCTACCGCGACGTCGCCGATCCCGAGCGCGAACTCAACGGCCGGCGCTTCGGGCAGCTGGGCATCCAACCCGTCGACAGCTCGGGCGCCGAGGTCGGCGAGCGCCTGATCTACAACTTCGATCCGCCGACGCCCGGCTACACCGTCGGCGTCACCCTCGAGTGCGACGAGCTCGGCTGCACGGGCACCGGCAGCCCGGACTGAGCGGCGACGGGTCTGCGCCGGGGCGGCCCGGACCTCAGCCCTTCACGCTGGGCACGTGCACGATCTGCACCTTGTGCCCGGCCGGATCCAAAAAGTAGAAGCTCGTCGCGCCGTCTCGATGCAGTCGAGGCGCGGCGAGGATCTCGACGCCCCAGGCCTCGGCCCCCGCTTCGATGCGCGCGTGCCAGTCCTGCACGGCCTGGGCGTCCGGGGTCAAAAAGCCCAGGTGGTCCAGCGGACCGGGGGTCTGGGCCGGGCCCCGATGGATCGCCAAGTTGTCGTGCCCCGACGATAGATAGATGTTGTCGGCGTCCGGGGCCCAGTCGACGGCCATGCCCATGCCCTCGCGATAGAAGGTCACGGTCGCCTCGAAGGCCTGATCGCGCACCGTGAGCGCCAAATGGCGCAGGCCGAGGGTCCGCGGAAGCTCGTTTTGGCTCACGGCGGCACGCTAGCTCGCCCCGGGGCCGCTTTCAAAGGTGGGGCCCGGCGGGCACACCGCCCAGGTCGTTTACAGCCCGCACCCGGCCCCCCTACACTTCCGGCCGAGGCCCCCCACCCGTGAGACTCACAAAACGCGCGTTCGCCCCCCTCCTCATCGCCGCTTTGACCCTGAGCGCCTGCAAGGGCGAGACGAAGCTGACTCCGGAGGAGATCGCCAAGCTCAGCGAAGACAAGGTCAAAGAAGGTCTGGCCAAGATCGCGTCGGACCAAGAGGACCTGGCCAAGGCGGACTTCGAGTGGGTGCTCGAGCAAGACCCCGAGAATGCGGGCGCGCACGCGGGCATGGCCAAAGTTTACTTGGGCAAAGAGGATGCGGCCGCCGCTCTCCCCCACGCCGAGAAGGCCGCCGCCGCCGCCCCCGAGGACGCGAAGGCCCAAGCCACCTTGGGTGAGGCGCTGGCCAAGTCGGGCAAGCACCAAGAAGCCGCCGCCGCCTACGCCAAGGCCTGGGCCGCCGATCCCGACGACGCGCGCTGGGGCTTGGCCCAGGGCATGGCCCTGCTCGAGGTCAAAGACTTCGCCAAGGCCGAAGAGGTGCTGCGCAAGGTCGGCGAAGAAGACGACCAGATCCAGTACGTGTGGACGGCCTTGGGTGACGCGCTGCGCCAGCAAGACAAGCTCGACGAGGCGCTGCGCATGTACATGAAGGGGCAAAACACCCACGCCTCCGACAAGTCCGCCTTCGCCGGCGCGGCCATGGTCTACGAGGCCAAAGGTGACCTCGACAAGGCCATCAACCAGCTCGCCGGCTACATCCAGCGCGACTGCTGCTCGAACTACTCCAACGAGTGGGCCAAGCCCAAGCTCGACGAGCTGCGCGCCAAGAACGGCGAGATTGCCCCCGAGGGCGGCGACGCCGGCTAGCCGGACCGAAGCTCAAAGCCGCATCGCGTCGATGGGACGCAAGCGCGAGGCGTGAAGGGCCACCGGCCCCGAGACCAAGGCGCACACGGCCACCGCCACCAAGGCCGGCACGACGGCGTCCATCCAGCGCACGTCCACCGGCATGTAGTCGAGCGGGTAGACCTGCGCGTCCAAGGGCCAGCGGTAGTTCGCCAGGGCCGTACTCAGCGCGCCCCCCAAGGCGAGCCCCGTCAGCGCACCCGCGACCCCTGCGACCAGACCCGCCGCTTCGAAGATCGCAAAGATCGTCGTGCGCCGGGCGCCCACCGTCGAGAGCACGGCGATCTGCCATTGGCGTCGGCGGACGATCAACAAGAGCGCACCGATCAGGGTCGTGCCGGCGACGAGCACGATCAAGCTCATGATCACCGAGACGATGCGCCGGATGTTGCGCATGACGATGATCGGCGTCGAGCCCTCGGCCGTGGTGTTCGTGCGGTAGAGCGCCAGGTGGCGGTCGGCGTTGAGGCTCTCGGCCACCGCTGCGGCCACCTCGTCGTCGCTGCGGGCATCGACCAACCCGAGTTCGATGCCCGTCGCGCGGCCCTCTCCGTAGAGCAGCGACATGCCGGCGCGGATGTCGACGAGGACCATCGTCGCGTCGATGTCGCTCACCCCGCTTTGCAGCAAGTCGGTGACCACGAAGGTCGCGGCCCGCGGCGCGCCGCTTTCGACCTCGAAGCTGGCTTGGACTTCGGCCGCGGCCACGATGCGCACCAAGTCTCCGGGCTCGAGTTTGAGTCGCCGCGCGAGGCGTTCGCCCACGACCACCCCCGGGGGATCGGTATGGAACTGGCCGGGCCGGATCGCGTCGACGGAGCCGCCGACGAAGAGGCTCTCCACCCCCTCGAAGTCGCCCATGCGCTTGGCGTCGACCCCTTTGAGCCCGACCACGGTCGGGTCGCGCGGGCCTGTGTCCTGGTCCTCATCGGCCCCTTCGCCCTCGCCCTCGCCCTCGCCTTCTTCCTGGGCAAAGATTGGCTGCATCGCCACCGCGCCGTAGACGAAAGGTGAAGCGGCCACCACGTCCGGGCGCCGCTTCAGCTCGTCGCTGAGCGCCTCCCACTCGAAAAAGTCCAGGCCGTACTTGGTCGTCAGCACGTGCCCGTTGATGCGGCCCATGCGGCGCAAGAGCTCGGACTCGAAGCCGCTGGTCACCGACATCACGCAAAACAAGGCGGCCACCCCCCAGGCGATGCCGATGGCCGAGACGGCCACGGTCGGCACGAAGATGCGCACGAGCCAGGCGCTACCGAGCACCATCACGCCGACGCCAAAGGTGAGCGGCGCCCACAG
>JAUIJR010000441.1 GCA_030431075.1 Polyangia bacterium
GTTGCTCACCGTGCCTTGGCTCGTCACGTCGTCGTGCAGGCCCAGGGTCTGGATCAACTCGTCGGCGCAGTCGGGCAAGGTGCCGTCGCCGTCGCCGTCACCGTCGCCGTCACCGTCACCGTCCCCGTCCCCGTCCCCATCGCCGTCGCCCGTCGTGTCGGTCGTGACGGTCGTCGCGGTCGTCTCGCTCTCGCCGGTCGTGTCGTCTTCGGACGCGCTGCCGTCATCCTCGGAGCCGCTGCTGTCGTCTTCGCTGGTCGAGGCCTCGCTCTCGTCGTCACCCGAGGAGGACTCGCAAGCGGTGCCCAGCAAGAAGGGAAGGATGAGGCAGGTGGGGAGAGTGGGGAGGGAGAATTTCATGCGAATCTGATTATAATTTTCATTTTCATTAAGCCAGCGGTGGAACGATCGCTAACTCACACCCAACAATTGTTCGAATTTTTCCCAACTCTCGGCGTTCAATAATTGATTTTGATTTTCACACTCATTTAAGAGAAGGTCCGCCGGATGCTCCCTCGCCGTCGGCGCGCCGCTTTGTGGATCCGTCGCGCCCACCTCTACGCCGGCCTGCTCTTGCTGCCCTGGGTGCTCTTTTTTGGCGTGAGTGCCATCGCCTTCAACCACGCAGGGGGTGCTGGCGCCGGCGCGTCGGCGCGCGAACTTTCGGCCGAGCAGCTCGCGGCGCGCACGGGGCTACGACCCTTGGACCCGCAGGCCCTGGCGAGACAACTCAGCGAGCAACTCGCCGACGCGGGCCGAAGTGAGCTCGAGTTCGACGATGCCGTCGCCCCTCGGTTCACCGGTCCCGCTGGGTTCGTGTTGCAAACGGCGGAGGGCCAGCGTCTGATCCGTCTCGACCTCGAGTCGGGCCGCGCCCACACCGAACTACGACCGCGCGAAACGCTGGGGCCGCGCGCCCCTTTCATCGACACTCCACTGCATGCGCCTTCCCTGGATCTCGAGGCGATGGCCCAAGCGCTCGCGGCCGGCTTGCCCGAGCTCGCCACGGACCCCCGCGCCGCCCTCGAGCCCCTACGCCGACGCAGCCCGTCGTTGCTCTTTCGGGTTCGCGACGGCGAGGCGCGTCTTTGGAACCTCGACTTCGATCTGGGCTCCGGCGAGCTGACGGCCCGCGCCGCCGCGGCCGACAGTGGCTACGGCACGCGTCGCCTCCTCGCGCGCTTGCACACGCTGCACGGCTACGGGCAATCCGACGCGGCTCGCCTCGCGTGGATCGTATTCGCGGACCTCACCGCCGCGCTGCTGATCTTTTGGGCCCTCTCGGGCTTGTTCATGTGGACCCAGATGAAACGCCTGCGACGCGTCGGCGCCTTCGTGACCCTGGGGGGCTTCGTCGTGGCGGCGCTCGTCTTCGCCACGGCCGCGAGCAGCGTGAGCTTCATGGGGACGCCGGCCGCACGCGGCGACGCCAGATAGCTTTGCGTCAGCCCTTGCGTGCGAGCGCGTGCGCCGGCGCGTGGGCCAAGGCGTCGGAGAGCTGCTCGATCAGTTCCGCTTCGAGCAGGGTTTCGAGTCGCTCTCGCTCCGCGCCCTGCCCGTCTTCGAGATGGTCATGTTGCGTCCGCAGGGTCTCGAGCTCGACGAAGGTCTCGTCACGAAAGGCCAACAAGCGCCAGTTCAAGGCCTCGAGTTCCGCATCGGGCCCCCGCGGCTCTCGCCAGCGGTGCGCGAGCATGAAGCGGTCGTGGGCCTCGAGCGCTTGCGCCAAGGGCTGGCCCAAGAGCTTGGCCGCGGCCGCCCGGCTTTTGAGTAGGCGCTCGCGCACATGAAAGGCCTCGAGGCGCGCGAGTCGATCCGCCGCCGCGTGGCTTTGGTCCTCGCGTCGAAAGGCGAGCCAGCTCAAGAACTCGTGGCTGTGGCGCCAGGCCAAGCGCTGCGCGAGGATCTCGGCGACGAAGCGAGCACGTGCGCTTTGAGCTTCGCGCTTGAGCGCGACGGCGGTCTCCGTCATCAGGTCGCGAGTCTCGCGCTTGAACACGGAGACCGAGTGACCGCTTCGGGTCTCGTCGACCGCTTCCAAGGCGAAGGCGACGGCCGCGCCGACGCGCTCGACGAGCTGGCCGAGGGTCTGCGTGAGTTGCCGATGCAGGCCGGGGATGACCAAGGCGAGACCCCCCGACGTGAGTTCCGTGACCTGCTCGATGGCCTCGGCTTTTGCGTGCGTGAGGATTCGCCGCAACTCGGCGCTTTGGGGGTCGACCTCCGGGTGCTCGACCTGAGCCCGGAAGATCTCTTCGCCGCTCACGCCGCGAGCTTAGGCGCGGCGTCGCGCCCTGTCACCCGGACTCGACTCACGCCCCGACGGCCTTGCCCCAGCTGGCCGAAGTACGGGGGGAGATCGCCCGACCGGCCGCCTCCCCCGCCCCCCTCGAGCGCGCTTCGCGTCCTTGCGCCCCCACTCGGCCGGCGGCCGGGAAAGGGCAGCCAGGCCCCCCTGCCCGGTGGATCCGGCTCATGCGCCGTGTTATCGCTCCCGCATCCGGACCCGGATCACGCGGATCGCCATGAACGCGCCAAAATTCGAACTCCCGAAGCAGCCGCCGAACCCCTTTGCCGTGGAGTTCATCGAGAACCCCACCCAAGATCAGCTGCGCAAGCTGGCGCTCGAGCACACGCCTTTTTGCTTCGAGACCAAGTACGGGAGCATCAACAAGGTCGCGCGCAACAAGTCGCGCATGGCGAAGCACACCTACGTCATCGACCGTGGCGGCGACGCGTCGGCCTTCTCGCACAAGACCATCGAGCCCGACAAAGCCCAAGCGCTGATCGACGCGCAGGCCGCCTACATCCGTGAGGCCGGCAAGATGATCGCCGTGCAAGGCTATGTCGGCGTCGGCCCCTACGCCGTCCCCGTCGAGTGGAACTACACCCTCGAGGGCGCCAACATTGCCGGCATGCAGCAGATCTTGTCCTTCCCCCGCGAGTCGGTGGAGGACGAGGCCACGCGCGCCAAGCCCTTCGCGGCCGCCTTCCGCTTGTTCTACACGCCGAACTTCCACCCGGACATGCCGGGCGGTCAGGCGATCATCGTCGACCTCGACAACTACGTCACCTACATCATGGGCCCCGACTACTTCGGCGAGTCCAAAAAAGGTGCGCTGCGCATGTTGGCCGCGCTGCACTACCGCTGCGGTGGCTTGGTGATGCACGCCGGCGCCAAGGCGGTGCACGCCAAAGGCCAAGACCTCACGATGGGTATCTTGGGCCTGTCGGGAACCGGCAAGACCACGACCACCTTCTCCAAGCAAGGCGAGGTCACCCAGCCGGTGCAAGACGACATGATCTGCATCTGGCCGGGCGGCAACATCTCGGTCACCGAGAACGGCTGCTTCGCCAAGACCTGGGATCTCCGCGAAGAAAACGAGCCCATCATCTACCGCGGGACTTGTGACCCCTCGGCGTGGATCGAGAACGTCTACGTCGACGCCGACGGCACGCCCGTCTTCGACAAGTCGGTGCTCAGCCCCGCCGACGTCGCGCGCCTCGAGGCCGTCCTCGTCGGCACCGGCGCCCCCGAGGCCAACGTCAAAGCCTACATCGCCGGCGACAAGAAGCTCGAAGAGGTCCTCGACGCCAACGGCATCCCCCTCGACGGCTGGGACTTCGTGAAGTGGAGCGAGAACGGCCGCTCGATCATCCCGATGTCGGCCATCGAAGGCGCCGCGGATCTTCACGCCATTCCCAAGCTCCGCTCCTTGGGCATCTTGAACCGCGACGAGGGTCGCGACGCCGCGATGCCCGGCCTCGTCCGCTTCACCGACCCGGCCCAGGCGGCCGGCTACATGATGCTCGGCGAGACCTCGAAGACCTCGGCCGCGGGCAAAGAGCGCGGCAAGACCCGCTCGCCCTTCACCCAGCCCTTCTTCCCGCTGGCGCACTCGCTGCAAGCGAGCCGCTTCTCCGAGCTGGCCAGCACCTTCGACGAGACCACCATGTGGCTCATGAACACCGGCTACGTCGGCGGTGACGCCAAGGCCGTCAACGCGGGCGACGCCCTCAAGGTCAAGATCCGCCACAGCTCGGCGATGCTCGAGGCGATGCTCGAAGACCGCGTCAAGTGGACCGAGGATCCCGACTTCGGCTACCAGGTCGTCGACGTCGACGCCCCCGAGAACGCCGCGCTCGTCGAAAAGGTGCCCCGCGAGATCCTGCAGCCGCGCCTGTACTTCCAAGCGAAGGATCGCATGAAGGAGTACGAGGCCTGGGTCGCCCAGCTCAAGCAAGCCCGTCGTGACTTCTTGGCGAAGTACGACGTGGACGACGCGATCATCAAAGCCGTCGTGCACTGAGCGCGAACGCTTCGTCTCGACCTTGGGCGCCCTTCGGGGCGCCTTTCGTTTTTGGGGTGGGCGGGCCCACCGAAGCCGCGGCGACGCGCACTCGCGCGGGGGATGGGGCAGCACCCGCCCGCGATG
>JAUIJR010000442.1 GCA_030431075.1 Polyangia bacterium
TCGACGCCCAGCTCGCTGCCCGCCCGGCGCAGCGCAACCACGAGGCTGGCGAGGGCGCCCGCCGACAGCGCGTAGGCCAGGGTCATCGTCATCGCCAGGCGCGCGCGCGGATCGGCGCTCTCGATCGCGGCGAAGACGGGGGTCTCGATCTCGAGGAACATGCGGGCCATCGGGTAGATGGCGTACACGGTCAGCAGGGCCGCGGCCGTGGCGAGCAGCTGGGAGACGCGGGCGGGTCCAATCGCCGCCCGGCTCTCGCGCATGCGATGGGCACACTCGATGGCCAAGCTCGTCACCACCAAAAAGGCGATGTGGCCAAAGACCAGCAGCAGGTTCTTGACCGAGAAGTACCAGCTCAGCGCGTAGGCGAAGGCGAAGGCGGCCGGCAGGCCCCAGGCCAGGGTCGCCAGCCCCTCCAAGGCGTCGGCCGCGGGGCTCACCGAAGGGGTGCTTTTGGCGTCGATGTCCGGATCTTCGCCCGCGTAGGGGATCCGGCCGGCGACGCTGCGAGGGGCAGACACGCGCGAAGCCTAGCCGAAGCCGTCGATGGGCGGTAGGGGCTCTGGGCCGTCGCAGGTGGTCTGTTCGAGGCTACTGGGCACGTTGAGATCGCACATCGGTATCGCCCAGCGGATCGTGCACTGGCCCACGCACTGCTCGTCTCGCTCGCAGTACTGTCCGGGGCGGCGGTAGGGGAGGCAGCTGCCCGGCACCCCCACGCTGCGATCACAGTAGGCACCGGCGCGACAGGGCAAGGCGCTGCCCAAGTCGCTGCAGTCTTCGCCGATCGCGGCCCCCTCGCTACACGCCCCTTCGAAACACAGCAGACTCTCGCACTGCAGATCCTGCGTACAGGGCTCCCCTCGCGCGAAGGGAATGCGCTCGCAGGTCTCGCCATTGCACTGCAAGACTTCCGTGTCGCCGAGCTCCGCCGGCCGACAGGGGATCAAGCCGTCCGAGCAGTCCTCGCCCTCGCCGAGGTAGGCCTCGCAAAGGTACTCGAAGCTCGCCTCGTCGTAGCGACAATAGCCGTCGCGGCAGGCCTGGGAGCTCACCTCCGGACAGGGCTCGCCGGGCGCGGCCGGCTCGGCACAGATCGACTGCGCCGACGCACAAAAGCCGCTGACGCAGTCCTCATGAAAGCTGCACAGCTGTCCGTTCTCGAGCAGATCGAGGCAGGTGCCGCTGACGAAGTCGCAGCGTAGCGAGGCGCAGTCGTCGGCCGAGTCGCAAGGGTCTGCGCGCCCGCCGGGCGATCGGCAGCGGGCCATGGCGCAGCTGGTCCCCACCGGGCAGTCGAAGTCGTTGCCGCAGCCGTGCCCCTCGCTGCAGTAGGCGACGCAGCGAGCGCTCGTCGGGTCGCACTGGAGTCCCTCGGCGCAGGCGATCAACTCGCTGCCGGGGACCGGGTTGCCCGGGTCCGCGAAGGCGCAGGTCTGCCCCACCTGCGCGCCCGGTCGGCACTCGAACTCGACGGGATCGCAAAAGAGGCCTTCGCGGCAGTCTTGGTCCTGGGCGCAACGCTCTCCGAAGGCCGCGCGTCGCGTACAGATGCCGACGCCGGCGAAGGTCGGCGCGCAGTCGCCCTGGGCGCAGGCGAAATCCGAACCGGCCGGACACTCGGCGCCCGCTTCGATCAGCCCCTCGAAGAGGCGCTCGAGCTGGCAGGGGTCGTTTTGCGAGGGGATGACGCCGGGGACGCAGCGGCCTTGGTTGTTCGGTGGCGCGTAGGCGTTGCACAAGCGCGCCTCGAGGCTCTCGGCGCAGGCGGCGATGGCCCCCTCGCGCGGGCGGATCCAGCCCTCGTCGAGGGCCCGCGCGATCTCGAGGGTGCGATTGGCCGGGTGCCCGGCGAGGACCTCGTGCGTGCTGCCGGCGCCCACGCTGACCCGCAGCTGCTCGGTGCAGCCGTACTCGTCGAAGACGCCCGGCCCGAAGTACCAGTTGTTCTCGCCGAACTCACAGCACGACCAGCGCCAGCTGCACTCGGCCTCGATCAGCGGGCCCATGATCTCGAGCGCGCGGTCGAGGCTCTCGGGCGCCGGCGTTGCGAGGGGGCTGATGCAGGCGCTCGCGCTCAGAGCGGCCAGGCCGAGCCAGCGGCCCGCGCCTCTCATCCGGCCCTCCCGACGGCCGGCGTCGGGGGCGGGGTGCTGCGTGCGTCGAGGCTGTCGAACCAGCCGAAGAAGACCGAGAGCTGGGCCTTTTGGGCTGGCGTCAGGTAGTCGAAGTTGGTGCCGCGATCGTTGACTTCCCAAAACTCGCGGGTGTCGAGGCGATCGAGCTCACGCCAGATCGACTCGAGGCGCTCGGCCGGCTCGGCGATCATGTCGCGATGTATGCGGCGGGCGAGCTGGGTGTCGCCGTGCACGAGGTAGGTCGTCGCCAGCTTGACCTGGGCCCGACGCACGCCGCGCAAGGTGACCTCTTGCTCGCTCGACTCGGCCGTCTCGTCGACGGTCAAGAAGGTGGCCAGGATCTCGTCGTGCTCGTCGCAGTCGCAGTGGAAGGCGACCCCGCACATGGTGCCCACGTCGTGGGCGATGACCTCGGTCAAAAAGGCCAGCCCGCGCGAGAAGGCGATGCCCGAGTAGTAGCGCATGTAGTTCGCGATCTCGGGGCCGCGCGACTGCAGCTCTTTGGGATCGCCGACGATGGCCTCGGGGTGGTCGTGGGCGTGGCTGAGCACGAACTCACCGAGCTGGCGGTACTGGTGCAGGATGTTGTAGGCGGTGCGGATGTCCGAGGCGTTGAGGGTCGCGCGCAAGTAGGTGTTGAAGAACTTGATGCTCAGGTCCAAGGCGCGCAGATCGCCGTGCACCGCGGCCGCCTCGCCCAGTCGCCGCGTGTTGATGGCGATGAGGTAGCAAAGGTCCTTCATCTGCAGCAGACCCTCGTTGAAGAGCATCTGGTACTGGCGAAGCGCCTTCCACTCGAGCCAGGTGCGGCGACTCTCGATGTCGCCGATGGCGTCGTCCGAGAGGCTCACGAAGTCCGGGCTTTGCCGGTTCCACACCGGGATCTCGAACCATCGCTGCACCATCGCCGCCTTTTGGTCCTCGTACTCGACGACGAAGTGGCACAAGGCGTTGACCGCGGCCGAGGCGATGTTCTTGTCCTTTTGCTGCACCGCGTTGAGGCCGATGTTGGCGAGGTGCTCGACGGCCACACCGGCGCGCCGTTGGCGGGCATCCGTCTCTTCGCTCGAGGCCCGGTGCCCGCGACGCGGGGTGGCGGAGATCAGGCCGTCGCGGGTGATGCGAGAGACGATCGAGTCGGGCTCGAGGAAGTAGAAGACGTAGGCGAAGTAGGGGAAGAGCAGCAGCAGCGAGGCCGTGAGCAGGGCCATCGAGACCAGCACCCCCCAGCCGGGCAAGAACTTCTCCCCCAGCGAGAAGTTGATCCACAGCACGAAGATGTTGCTGACGACGAAAAAGCCCAGCACCAACAAGTTCGCGCGCGCGCGAAAGAACAGCGAGGTCACGTGCGGCGTGAAGCGCGTCGCGGCCAACTGCACGATGATGCTCGAGACCGTCAACGCGAGGCCCAAGACCGCGGCCATGACCTCGCCGAGGCCACCCATGGTGTTGCGCGCCTGCTCGAGGTCTTGTTCGCGGAAGGTGCTGACCAAGCTGCGCAAGGTCAGGGGGCGGGCGCTGTTCGACGAATCGAGGATGTCCAGCCAGATGGTGATGATGAAGATGGCGCTCGCCACCCCCAGCACCGCCAAAAAGGGGATGGACCAGGCGCGCCCGGGAAGGTGGGCCGGGGCGTGACCGCCGCTGGTGTTGCGGCCGGGATCGACCACCAAGCTCGCATCCGGTCGCGGATGTACGCCCGATCTCGCCGCCGGGGAGCGGGGCTCGGGTTGCGTGTGTCCGCCTTCCGCCACCGCCCAAACGGTAGCAGATGCAGCCACCGCCGGGGTACAGTCCGCGGACGATGTTGCTCGCCATCGACGTGGGGAACTCGAACACCTGCCTGGGCCTTTTCGAGGGCAGCTCCTTGCGGGCCGAGTTTCGGATCGGGACGCGTCGCGGCTGGACCCGCGACGAGGTCGCCGTCGATCTGCGCCAAACCCTGGCCTTGGGTGGCGTCGACTTCGAGGACGTCCACGCGGCCGTCGTGGCCTGCGTCGTGCCACCCGTTCAGGGTCTGCTGATCGAGGCCCTCTCGGTCTACATGCACGTCGAGACCCTGGTCGTCGGCCCCGGGGTCAAAACGGGGATGCCGGTGCGCTACGACAACCCGCGCGAGGTCGGGGCCGATCGCATCGTGGCCGCCGTGGCCGCACACGACCGCTACGCCGCGCGCGTCAGCGAAGGCGAGGGCGAAGCGGGGGGCATCGTCGTCGTCGACTTCGGCACGGCCACCACCTTCGACATCGTCTCGCCCAAGCCCGAATACCTCGGCGGCGTGA